>NZ_JBMOWO010000146.1:0-3899 GCF_049310525.1 Pseudomonas sp. GZD-222 | reverse complement strand
GGGGGGAGGGGGGGGGCGCCTTTCCCCCGGGGGGGGTTGGGGGGTGTTCCCCCCCCCGCGATTGGCTCTGTTACTTACCGATCTGAATCTTCGGTGCCCACTGCAGCCATTCATCTTCAGCCTTGTCGAACAAGGCAAAGGTCTGCTGCGGCCGCGCCGGGTTACCCATCTTCTCGCCATCTGGCGTGGCAAAGGCAATCCCACCCTCGATCAGGGTTTCCAGCGACTCTGTACGCACCGTAGCACCCTTGAACAGGCCGAAGTCAAAGCCGAAGCCACTGCTGTTCCAGAAACGGCTGCCACCGCGCACCAGGGAGGCGTAGCGCGGTTCGATCAAGATATGAATCAATACCCGATCCGCCGTCTGACCCAACTCGAAGCCGGTCACCTTGCCCACCGGAATTTCCCGGTAAGTCACCGGCACACCCGGCTTGATCGAGCCACGCCGCGGCGCGCTGAGCACCAGCGCAAGACCCGCTTCACGCGCAGAGAAGTCCGGCGCTTGCGGCAATGCGTTGAACGTACGCTGAGGCCCCAGGTTCTTCGATGCAGGCTGCACTTCCAGATACTGGCCCGTCACCAGGGTTTCCAGGTTCGCCGTCTTGACGATACCCAGAGCCGGCTTGACCACCCAGAACTGCGTACCTTCGCGAGCAATGCGCTCCGGCACTTCAGTAATACGCGCCTTGAGCAGCACTGCTTGCAGATCATCGGTCAGATCAACCTGCTCAACCTTGCCGACATCCAGCCCCTTGAAGCGAACCGGTGTACCGACTTTAAGGCCGTCCGCACGCTCGACCCGGATGGTTACCGTCGTACCACTGCGATTGGCCGCTTCCTGATCCACATTCAGGCGGAAACTTGGAATACGGCGCTTGAGTGGCACATTCGGGATCGGCGTATCGAAAGCGATCCCACCGGCCATCAGGCTCTGCAACGATTCACTCTTGATCTGAACGCCTGACAGCCCACCGGTGAGGGTGATGCCACTGGCATTCCAGAATCGTGTCGAACCGTTGACCAGGTTGGCGTATTCCTTCTCGATGTGTACACCGATCAGCAGGCGCTTGCTCTTTTTCGAGAACTGGTAGCTCTGCACGGTACCGACCTTGACCTGACGGTAAAGCACCGGGCTACCAACTTCCAGAGAACCGAGGTTGTCACTGAACAGCACCAGATGCAGTCCAGGCGCCTTCAGGTCGAGTGGCGGCGCCTTGGGCCGAGCCTCGAACTCACGCTGCGGAGAAGCGCCCTTCTCACCTGGTCGAATAGCAATGTAGTTACCTTTGACCAAGGCTTCCAGACCAGTGATACCGGCCAGGGAAATGGAAGGTTTGACCACCCAGAACTGGGTGCCATCAACCAGGTAGTCTTCGGCCAATGGGTCCAGGGTCAGTTCGGCTACCGCACTGCTCAGATCTGCGTCGACTTTCAGGGTCTTCAGCGAGCCGACCTGGATGCCTTTGTACATCACCGGCGTACGACCGGCCTGCAGCCCTTCAAAGTCGCCCAACTTGACCTTGACCTTGATACCCGCCTGGGCGGCATCGAAATCCTCGAACAGGCGGAACGGCAAGCTCGGATCCGTTGCCGGACTGTCCTTGCGGTGCTCTGGCGTAGCAAAGGCAATACCGCCGGCGACAATACTGGCCAACGACTCGCTGCGTACCTTCACCCCGGACAGGTTGGCATCGATGCTGATGCCACTGGCGTTCCAGAAGCGCGTGTGTTTGCGCACCAGATTGGCATAGGCAGGCTCGATGAAGACCTTGATCTCCACCGTACCCTGGTCTTCGGCCAGGCGATAGCTCTTCACTCGACCGACCTGGATCTGTTTGTAGAACACCGGGCTGTCACGGTTGAGCGAGCCCAGCCGATCGGCCTTGAGGGTCAGGTGCAGGCCGGGTTCGCTGTCAGACAGAGGCGGCGCTTCATCCAGCGCCTTGAAGCGCTTGGTCGGCTCCCCTTCACCTGGGCTGACGGCAATGTAATTACCCGACACCAGGGTCTCCAGACCAGTGATACCCGCCAGGGTGACACTTGGCTTGACCAGCCAGAAGCGCGTGCCGCTGTTCAGATGGGGCTCAGCTTCCTTGTTCATTTCAATGGTGGCGATAACCCCGGTATTGCTGCCCTTGGCATCCAGTACCAGCTCTTTCACCTTACCCACTGACATGCCCTTGAAGACCACTTCGGTCTTGTTGGCAACAATGCCCTCACCGCTTTCAAAGCGAACCTGAATGTTCACTCCGGATTCGCGGTAGGCCTGCCAGCCAAGCCAGCCGCCAATCACCAGGGCAATCAGAGGCAATATCCATATAGCCGACCAGTTCGAAGCTGGGCGGGTTCTAGCCGTAGGCAAATCACTCATGGTCGTCATCCGACTCCGTGTTATCCCAAATCAGTCGGGGATCGAAGGTTACTGCTGCGAGCATCGTCAGGATCACCACACTGGCGAAGGCGACGGCGCCCAGGTTGGCTTCGACACTGGCGATCCTGCCGAAATTCACTACCGCCACCAGAATGGCGATCACGAAAATGTCCAGCATCGACCAGCGTCCGATAAATTCAATGAAGCGGTACATCAGGATCCGTTGCCGGGCGGACAACGGTTGATGGCGTTGCACCGAGTAGAGCAACAGGCCGATACCCACCAACTTGAAGGTGGGCACCAGAATACTGGCAATGAACACCACCGCCGCGATTGGCAACATGCCGTGCTTCATCAGGGTGATGACACCGGACATGATAGTGTCCGGACTGCCCTGCCCCAGAGCACTGACCGTCATGATCGGCAGCACGTTCGCCGGGATGTACAGAATCGCTGAAGTCAGCAGCAACGCCCAGGTTCTGACCAGGCTGTTGGGCCGCCGCGCATGCACAATGGCACCGCAGCGGCTGCAGGTTTGCGAGGCACTCTCGGCCTCCCGGCGATTCAGTTCATGGCATTCGCCACACACCAGAATCCCGGCATCAATCGCACGCATGCAGGTCTTCCCCCGATAAAGCACTCCAGATCTGGTGGGGTGACATCACCACCTCCAGCCACACCTGCACCAAAAGCAAACTGATAAAACAAGCCAGCCCCAGGCCGAGACTCAGCTCTGCCAGGTCGACCAGCTTGACCATCGCAACCAGCACGCCCATGAAGTACACCTCGAGCATGCCCCAGTCGCGCAGATGGTGATAAATCCGGTAAAGCAACAAACCGTAACTGCGCCCGACATTCAGGCGGATGCTCAGCAGCACCATTAGCTGGCACAACAGCTTGAGCAAGGGGATCGCCATGCTGCAGAGGAACACAACCACTGCAACTTCCGTCATTCCGGTGTTGTACAACCCCACCACGCCAGTCCAGACCGTATCGTTGGAGCTCTGGCCCAATAGGTGCAGCTGCATGATAGGCAGGAAGTTGGCGGGTATGTAGAGCAGCAAGGCGGCGAGCACCAGGGCCAGGCTGCGCTGAACGACATTGTGGCGGTGGGCGTAGAGCTCGTAGCCGCAGCGCGGGCAATGTGCTTTTTCATCCAGCTTGAGCACAGGCTTGCGCATCAGCAGGTCACATTCGTGACACGCCACCAGTTGATCCAGGGGTAGATCTGCGAGCGGATGGGATTCGACAGGGTCGGACATAGTGAACTTCTGAGTCAACGCGAGGGCGGTATTCTACCCGATACCCGACGACTGGCACTCGGGCCAAATCAGCTGAAGGGCACATCGGTGGGCGTGGGAAGTTTCAGCGACCACAAAGACAAAACCCCTACCTGCATATGCAGATAGGGGTTTCGGAATTTAATCTTGACGATGACCTACTCTCACATGGGGAAACCCCACACTACCATCGGCGATGCATCGTTTCACTGCTGAGTTCGGGATGGGATCAGGTGGTTCCAATGCTC
>NZ_JBMOWO010000145.1:0-19472 GCF_049310525.1 Pseudomonas sp. GZD-222 | reverse complement strand
GCGAACGCTGGAACCACGGCAAGGAGGCTGGGGACCAGACCGCCGCGCTACGCCAGACCCCGGTGTCGGGCAACGCCATGTTGAAGACCCAGGATCACTACCGGATCGAACGCGAAGAAACGCCCAATGAAGTTCGCGCGCGTCTGCCGGTTGACCGGAAAGAATGGGACGCCAACAGCTATCACTCGGCCATGCTACGCAGCCCGGAAAACCACCGCTGGGTCACGGCCATGGACATCGCCATCGGCCAGGCCGAGTGCCTCAACGACCCGTCCATGCGCGAGGTGCTGGTGGCCATTGCCGATTGGAAGCTGGATGAAGATCGATACAACGAGATCATCGGTCTTCGCGGTTGGTCACGGCTTGACGTCAAGTCCCAGGCGCTGGTGACGGACAGTTACTTGTACTACCGACGAGGCAAGTTTCCCGCCACTGAGCAGGTGTCATTAGAACCGCCGTCGCTGCTCGCGCGCGTCGTGAAGAAAGGAGCAGTCCGGTGAGGGAGCGCCAACAGCACACAAGAACTCGGCCGAAGCTGAAGGGCTATTTCTGGATAGCCCTGGTACTGACTACTGCATGGCTCGGTTTCGTCGGATTCGTTGACTACAAGGCACAGGTTGATAACGTGAACATTCATGACATAGGTTCGGTCCTGCGCTGGGGTGTCGCCAGTATTCTCGGAGTATTAGGAGTCGCTTACGGTGTGCACTGGTGGGCCAATGCCGTAGCCAATGAAAAGGCCGAGCTTGCCGCCTACAAGGCAACGGTCATGGCCCAGAATGAAGAGCATCGGGCCACCTACCAACGGACCTATGCGCTGGAAATACGCGGCACGGGGCTTGCCGTTCATGGTTGGCATCAATCGTCCATTTGGGAGCTGATTCAGCGCAAAAACGATAATTTTTCTTCTATCTATTCCCGAGACGCTACGGACTACAAAGCCTCGGTGACGACGCGACAGATTATCCAGTCCTCCGCTGTTCGTGCCGCATTCAAGTACTCGGCCGGCAACGCCGTGGCCTACTGGCCTATCCCGACCTTCGCCATCGCCCCACCCAAGCTGCCGGAACAAACGGGGGCCCCCGGCAACATCCTTGGTGGTCGCAATGCCGCAACCCTGGGCGTCACCCTGTTTCTCTGGCAGGACGCCGAGAACACCACCCATGCCCAAGGCATGATCGAGCGGCTGTTCGCATTTTTTGATGACAACCCCAAGCCGCCGCAGGCGTTGATCATCAGCCGGGACGGCGATGTCACCCGCAGTGCCTATCGCGTGCCTGGGACCCCCGGCCTGCAAAATGTTCATGTCGTGCCCTCGGTGTTCGAAAGCATGACCGGCTTGCTGGTGGCCCGTGCGGATCGAGTAGAGCGCTTTCTGCGCCCTTATGCCACCGACACACGGGAAAACAACCAGGACAAAACCAGCGACCTGGGCAAGTTGTGGGCGTTTTACTGGAACCGTGACAATGCTTTCGAAGACCAATATGCCGAAGCGCATCTCAAGGGCGCTAAAAACCCCATAGGCCCCGGCACCATGTCCACCGCCTACTGGCACTCGCAACTCCCCAGCCTCTGGCAAACCCTGAGCAACCGCGGCCCTGGCTACTTCGAACCGTCGCCCTGGCTACCGGTACGCTGGGCCCGGCATCAACTCAAGGAGTTCGACGCCTCGCCAGTGCTTGGCTACCTGCACCGCCCGATCAAAGTCGTGCTGCACGATGAACAGGGCAAACGCCTCAAACCCGCACTACGGGCCAAAGCCCTGCAAGCCGGTTGGCTCGAAGCCCTGGCAAGCCTGCCCGAAGGTGAACAGCCGGTACGGGTGTTTTACGACAGCACCGACAATACCGATGGTGAGATCGCCCTGACCAACGCCCTGCACACCCTCAACACCGATGGCCATGGCCTTGAGCTGGGCAATGTCGACGAGGGCTACGACATCGGCCGCCGCCTGGGCAACACCGGGGTCAGCAGCGCCCTGGTGCAGATCAACCTGGCGACCATCGCCAGCTACCAGGACGGCGGCGTCAGCGCCGTGGTCTATGCCGGCGCGGACGGCAGCCTGAGCGTGCAGATGGTCCGGCCTCCGGATCAGGCGCGCAAGGCAAAGAACCAGGAAACCCGCGGGGTTGATCCGTTCATGTTCGGCGCGCCTTCAGCCAGACCATAAGTCATCCTGCTTACCTTGGTTATGTCGCGGCAGGTGCAGCGCCACAAACCTGCGGGTGGTCTAAGCCGAAGGGGCTGTTACGGCAGATAAAGCCTGAACAAGCCCCCGCCCAACGCCCCACCATTGGCGATCTCGATCCGTCCCTTGATGCCATTGCGCTCATGCAACGCCGCAATCCGTGCGGCGAAATACAACCCCAGCCCGGTGCTGCCACTCTGCGCTTCAATCCCTTGCACGTAATCGTGCTGACGTTCGAGCATTCGCGCCGGAAAACCCGGACCATCGTCATTGATGCTCAACAGCAGTTGCTCGTCTTCGTCACTCACCGTAATCAGCAAGGTGTGACCGGCATAGCGGATGGCGTTGTTGAGGATGTTGGCAACCACTGAGCTCACCAGCTCGCGGTCAAAAAAGCCCAGCGGGCTGGCCGTCTCGATGCGCCAGCTGGCGAGGATATCGCGGTGCTGGAGCAGGTTCTGCTGGGCCGCCAGTTGCGCTTCGATGAAGTCTTCCAGTTCATGGTAATCCGGACACATCGGCAACTGGTTGACCCCCAGTTTGTACAGCCCCAGCAACTGCACCAGCATGCCGTTGAGATGGGTGAACTCGTGCTCCATCACCCCCTGCTCGCTGCCACCGCGCTGGGCCTCTGGAAGTCGCGCCAACCACTGACCGTGAGCCTGGGTCAGGGCCGACAGAGAGTTTTTCATGTCATGTACGGTGGAGGCGATCACCGTGGAAAAATCCAGCCCCTGATTGTCCTGGTTCATGCGCCAAAAGCCCGGATATGCAGTTTGCGGTAACGGTCATAGCGACTGTCACTTTCAGGGATGCCGGCCACGCAAGTCAGGCAGGCACGGCATTCGTCCATGATTGCCGGCGGCGGCGTTTCCCCGCCAATGCGCAACAATGCCTGAGCGGTGTTGAGGGCGATACTGATGTTCTTTGGCTGCAGCGTCAGGGCACGCCGGAACAGCCCCAGCGCTTCACTGAGCTGGCCGCCCTGGTAGCTGCGCACGCCTTGACGGTTGAGGTCGACGGCTTCAGTCACCGCGCCCAGCACCGTCGGGTCGTCAGTCAGGCGCGACACGCTCTGCATCACCTTGGGGTCATCGCCGTAGGTTTCCACGCAGTTCTTCAGAATCGAAGTGCCCGCCGACTCCTGACCCAACGCCTGCAACTGGGTAGCCACCACCAACGCCGCTTCGACAGAAAAAAACTGCTCCATCTTGTCCAGGCGCGCCATGGCTTGCTCGGTCAGTTTCGCCGCGGTCTCGGCATCACCGGCCTGTTGCAGGCTGGCCGCTTTCATCAAGCGTGCACGCACCTGCAAGCCCTGGTCCTCGACGTTTTCCTTGGCCACTTCGCTGAGCACAGTGTTGATCTCGACCCGCGTGCGCGCATCCAGGCCGTTGCCGGCGTTCTTGTTCATCAACGCCTGAACCAGGCCCAAATTGCTCTCCGGATCCTTGTAGCGCGAGCTCTGGCCCTGACTGACGGCGTGCCGATAAGCCTTCGACGAGGTGTCGAAGTCATCGTTGCTCAGCGCCAGCTTGCCCAGCATCATCTGCCGGCGCACCGCCAGGGGCGAGAGGCGTACCGCCTCTTCCAGCACGCCCTGGGCGCGCTTGTTTTCACCCTGCGCGATCAGCACCTCGGCAAGCCCGTCGTAGAGCCCAGGCATCAGCGGAAAAGCTTTGAGCGCCTGCTCATACACGCCCTGGGACTGGGAAAACTGATTGCGTTTATTCAGCAGGCTGCCCAGGGCAGCGTACGCCCAAGGAGTGGCCCGGCTGGAGATAATGGCGGTCAGAAACTTTTCCAGTTCGTCGTAACGATTCAGGTCGCGCAGGGCATCGGCGCGGTAACGCAAACACAACGGCGCAAACCGCGGGTCTTTCTTGCACAACTCGGCGCAAGCAGCCAACACCTCTGCCGGACGGCCACGGTCCAGAGCCTGAAGGATCGGCTTGAGCAACGTCTTGCGTTGCACCAGTTTCTCCAGGCGCTGGGCCAACCCGCTGCGGTTGAACGGCTTGGTCAGGTAGGCATCCGGCTCATGTTCCAGGGCACTGAGGACAATCGCCTGGCTGGTTTCGGCGGTGACCATGAGGAACACACACTCATGGCTGATCAACTTGTCGAGGATCAGGTCTTCCAGCACTTGCTGGCCGTTCTTCTTACCGTCCCCCAGATGGAAATCCTGAAGGATAAAGTCATAACGCTTCTGCGCGCACATGCGCAGCGCCTGCTCACCGCTGTCGGCCGTATCGACATCACGGACGCCCAGCTCACGCAGCATGGAGCGGGCGGAACTGCGAAAGTCGGAGAAATCATCGACGATCAGAAAACTTTTTTGGCTGTAGACCTGCATCCACGAAACCTGACATGGCAAAGAAAAAAAAGGATGCACAGACCTCAACAACCACAGGCTGGCTTCGCGGGTAAATCGGGGTCAGGCACAGGCTCCGGTTGCCGCAACCCGGAACTGATTGTCACCACTGCGCTTGGCTTCATACATGGCCAGGTCCGCAAGGTGAATCAGGGTGTCCATGCCCGCGGCATGATCCGGATAAATCGCGACACCCAAGCTGATGCCCACCTGCAATAGCTCACCGGAAATGATCATCGGAAAAGCCAGCGACTCGATCACATTGCTACAGACCAGCCGCACTTCCTCCTCCAACCCCATTCCGGGTGAAAACCCTTCAAGGATCAGTACGAACTCATCGCCACCGATCCTGGCCACAGTATCGGCCGAGCGCAGCATTTGCTTGAGCCGCTTGGCGGTAAACATCAGCACCTGGTCACCGACGGCATGGCCATTGCGGTCGTTGATCGCTTTGAAGTCGTTGAGGTCAATGAAGGCCAAGGCTACCCGGGTATTGGTGTCACGGGCCTTTTCCAGAGCCAGCGCCAGGCGCTGTTCAAGCACCAGGCGATTAGGCAGCCCGGTCAGGGCATCATTGTGGGCCAGGCTCTGCAGTTGATTGGCCCAGGCTTTTTCCTCGGTGACATCGCGTACCACGCCGATCATTTTCACCGCCACACCCTGATCATTGCACACCACGTTGCCGGTCTCGCGCAGCCAGCGAACGCTGCCGTCGGGCCAGACCACACGGTACTCTTCGTCGTGGTTTTCACCGGTCTGGATGCAGCGCAGTTCACCGGCCCGGACCCGAGCGCGGTCATCTGGGTGCACACTGGCGCAGAAGCGCTCATAGCTGGGGACGATTTCCCCGACCTGAAAGCCGAACATGGGGTAGATGGCGTCGGACCAATAAAGCGTTTCGGTACCGATATCCCAGTCCCAGGTGCCAATGCGGGCAAAGTACTGGCTGCGCTTGTAGCGCACGATATCTTCCGGCTGCACAACACCACCCGGTGCTGGCCGCAAGCCAAGGTCATCAAGATGCTGGTGGCACTCGCGCAACTGGCGTTCGAGGCTACGCCCGCGCAGCAACGCACGTACCCAGAGGATCGAAAGCATACCCAGGCCGATCCATGGCACGGCGATGTACAGCAACTGCGTCATGGTAAAGCGCTCAACAATAGTAGCGAGTAGCCATCATCTTAGATCCGCGGCCCCTCGTAAAGCCTGGCAACGGCCAGGCCTCAACGCACCGCCTGGCAGCTCAACTCTGCGCCGTACCATTTCACCTTGGCTTCGCCCTGATGCTCCCAGAACTCGACCCCGTCAGCACCATACTTGCTACCGCTAGCTGCGGGCTGGGCGATAGCGATGGTCTGGTCATCGCCAAATGTGAGTACCGCCGCCTGGGGATCAAGCTGGTTGTAGAACACCGCGGTGAACGGCTTGCTGTTGTCATCGCAGTCAAATTCAACTGCGGCGGGCACCTGCACTGCGCCTGACTGGATCTGCAGCTTGACCAGGCGGATCTGGTACTGCTCACGGATACAGGCGTCAGCATCGTTGGCTTTCCAGCACTCGTCGCGGCCCTTGATCCAGCCGCGTTGCGTTGCCTTGAGCTGCTTTTGCGTATCGCTGTCGGCTTGTCCGAGCACGCGTTGGTAAAGGGCCGCCAGGTCACGATCAAGCTTGCTCAGTTGCGGGCTCTGGCACACTTTCAGAGCCATGCCCTCGGCCTTGTCGCAGGAAAACGATGGTCCTTCTGCAGCCAGCACGGCGCTTGTGGATAACAGGCCAATCAGCAACACCTGGGTGTGCGTGCGGAACATGGGTAATGCCTCCAGCAGAATGAGTCCTGCCAGAGAGTACAGCAGAAATTCATCCGCCAGCCGCAGCTCTGCGAGTCAGGCCAGCAGTCCCAGGACCTTGGCCCGGGCGACAGCCTGAGTCCTGCGCTCGACTCCCAGCTTGCTGTTGATATGGCTGGCATGGGTCTTGACCGTATGCAGCGAGATAAACAACCGCTCGCTGATTTCCTGATTGGAGCAACCCTGGGCAATCAATTCCAGCACCGCCCTCTCCCGTGCGCTCAACGCTTCACCGCTGCCACTGGCAACCTCCGCACTCTGCGGTGTTGGCAACAGTGCCAGAAGGCTTACCTGCACCGGACTCGCAGGCTGCATCAGCAACTGTTCGCGCAGCCACAGCGGATGTTCCTGCAGCAAGGTCTGGAACGGTTGCAGGGCACCGCCACCTGCAGCCTCCAGGCTCAATGAGAGCAAATCGCGGGCCTGCATTTCGCTTTTGTTGGCCAGCAGCAAGCCGAGCCATTGGCACAGCGCGGTGACATAGAGCATGTGCCCACCGCTGGCCTGGCCCCGCTCCACCAGCGCTTGCAAGCGTTGCCCGGCCTGCTCAAAACGTCCCTGGGTACGTTCGAGCAAGGCTTGTTGCAGCTCGATATGCAGGGGCAACAACGGATGAAACTCCGGTGCCGCAGCGGCCTTTTTGCCGCCGTAGGTCTGGCCCAGGCGCAACAGCCAGGACTCGGCCAGATCGATGCGCCCTTGCGCCAGCCACAGCTCGCATTTGATCAGAGTGATCATCGCCAGATAGAAAATCGGCGGTACGTCCCAGATATGCATCAAGCGCTCGGCCTCGGCCAGTTCGGCGAAGGCTTCGGTAAAGCGGCCCTCGCGCCCCTCCAGCGAAGCAATCACGCAATGGCCGATCAGCACGCTGATATCGCGACAGGCCCGCGCCTCGACCAGGCCGGCACGCAGGCGGCTGCGGCCGGCATCCGGTTGCATACGCGCGACCAGCAAATAACCCTCGTACAAGGTCAGGCGTGCCCGCGCCGCGTACAAGCGTTGTGCTGACAGTCCTTGCAAGCGGTGCAATCCCTGGCGCACCTCTTCCAGCGCGCGCAACACTTCGCCACGGGCATGCAGCACGCGCGCGCGGTCGTAGTGCGCCAAGGCTTCAAATAGTGGGTTGCCGACCCGTTGGGCCAGCTCCAGTGCCTCGCGGTTCCAGTTGCGCGCCCGCGGGAAATCAGCGTCGGCAATGGCCAGGTTGGACAGTGTCGACAAGCACACCAGGCGCTGGCCATAGCGCTTTTGCGGCAGGCTGCGCAGGGCCTCGACACAGCACGAACGGGTACGCTCGCGGTCGCCACGGCCACGGGCAATGACCCCGCTCAAAGCCAGCCACTGCGCCAGCATGGACTTCTGCGCCGTCGCCGAAGGCGCCGGCAGGAAGTGACTCAAATGACTGGCCAGTTCTTCGGCGGCATCGAGTTGCCCGGCCAGGCCCAAGGCCCAGCTGTACAGCACAATCAGGCGTGGTGTGCTGATCAGCAGGCTGTCAGGCAGATCCATTTTCCAGCGCAGCAACATGCCGACGTTCTGTTCGGCCAGCAGTTGCTCTTCGGAAAGGTTCTGCACCAGGTTGGCAGCGACATCCAGGTGCCCGGCCCGCAAGGCCTGCTCTACCGCTTCGTCGAGCAGCCCCTGGCTGTGGAACCAACGGCAGGCGCGCAGGTGCAGGCTCGACAGCGGCAGGCTGGGCTGGCGACTGCGCAGCAAGTCGGAGAAAAGGTGGTGATAACGGTACCAGCGCCCGTGCTCGTCCAGTGGCACCAGAAATACCTGGTGGGCCTGCAGGTAACGGATAATTTCGGCACTGTCATGGCTGTCGCGCAGTGCGTCACACAGCTCACTGCAGAAGCGTTCCTGGCAGGCGGTGTCGTTGAGAAAGCCCTGGACGTCGGCCGGCAGGATATCGATCACTTCTTCGAGCAGGTAATCGCGAATCAGCCCCTCGCCACCATGCAACGCGTGCGGTAACGCGCTGTCGGCGCCCGACTCACTGGCCGCCAGTTGCCAGAAGCGCAACCCGGCAATCCAGCCGTCACTGCGCTGGATCAGGTTGTCCAGCGCCTGGCCACGCAATCCTGTGGGCTGCTGACCCAACACCGCCAGCGACTCGTCAGGCGTCAGGCGTAAATCCTGTTCGTTGAGTTCGAGCAGTTGCCGCGACAGGCGCAGGCGCGCCAGGTGCCAGTCCGGACGCACGCGGCTGGTGACCAGCAGCACCAGTCCTGGCGGCAGGTGATTGAGGAAGAACTGCAAGCAGCGATCGAGCACCGGGCCCTGGACCAGATGGTAGTCATCAAGCACCAGCAACAAAGGATTGTGTGGTTGCAGGTGACGGGCCAGCTCATCGAGCAGGCCATCGAGCCATTCTTCAAAGGCAAAGGGTTGATGGCGCTGACGCATCTTGAGCAGGCCCAAGGCCTGATTGCCCAGCGCCGGGCAATACTGCTGCAGACCTTCAAGCAGGCGTTCGAGGAAACGTCCCGGATCGTTGTCGCGACGGCTCAAGCCCAGCCACAGGCTGCTCCAGTGATTGGGCAAGGCCTGACAGAACTCCACCGCCAGGGAACTCTTGCCGAAACCCGCTGGCGCGGTGACCAGCAACAGTCGGCCACCCAGCCCGGACTGCAAGCGCTGGCACAATCGCGCACGCGGCACGTGCCCTTCGGGCAGTGGCGGGCGATAGAAGCGTCCTTCCAGGACGTTCATGGCCTGGCTGGCGAACCCTTGCGTACGGGACAGATCAGTCATGGCCGGCTCGTTTTAGTTAGAGAATCTTCGGCAGTACGGATCAGGGCAGACTAGCGGTTAAGCACACACATTTGAAGATGATTGCCGCGCTTTGTGGAAAAAAGACTACAACAAAAAGCGACAACTCCTTTGCCAGGCAGGCTGCGCAAACAGAAACGCCCCGGCAAGCCGGGGCGTTCTGGGAGATCACACGGAGGTTTGAAGCTTAGCGCACACCTTCCTGGCGAAGCGCTGCGGGCTGGAAGTCGCTAATGCTAGCCGAGAATCCGAAGTCGTAAGCCTTCTTCTCCTCGTTCTTCATGCCCAGTGCCAAATAACGACCCGACTGCAGGTCGTAGATGGCTTCCAGGGTGTACCACGGCACCTGGACGTTGTAATAGTCCTGGGAGTGGGCCTCGGAAACGCGCCACAGTTGATCGCGACCGTCGTACTGGTCGATCACTGCGGCCTGCCAGGTGTCTTCGTCGATGTAGAAGTCACGCTTGGCGTAGATATGACGCTGACCCGGCTTCAGGGTTGCGACCACGTGCCAGACGCGGCGCAGCTCGTAACGGCTCAAGTCCTGGTTGATGTGCCCAGCCTTGATGATGTCGCTGTACTTGAGTTTCGGGTCGTCGAGCTTGTAGCTGTTGGAGGCAATGTACATCTCTTTCTTGCCTTCCAGTTTCCAGTCGTAGCGATCCGGTGCACCGTTGAACATGTCCAGGTTGTCAGAGGTACGCAGGCCATCGGCTGCAGTACCCGGACCGTCGTAGGACACCTGCGGTGCCTGACGCACACGGCGCTGACCGGCGTTGTAGACCCACGCCTTGCGCGGCTCCTTGACCTGGTCGAGGGTCTCGTGGACCAGCAGCACAGTACCGGCCAGACGCGCTGGAGCCGTTACTTTCTGCTTGAAGTAGAACAGCACGTTGCCCGGATTGGCCGGATCGTAGCCCTTGATCTTGTCACGGAAGACGAACTGGTCCTGGAAGTACACCAGACTGTAGGAGCCATTGGTTTGC
The DNA here is from genome assembly GCF_049310525.1 of Pseudomonas sp. GZD-222. Classification (NCBI taxonomy): domain Bacteria; kingdom Pseudomonadati; phylum Pseudomonadota; class Gammaproteobacteria; order Pseudomonadales; family Pseudomonadaceae; genus Pseudomonas; species Pseudomonas sp. GZD-222. Next base: position 9,299 of record NZ_JBMOWO010000145.1, on the reverse strand, counting down.
GGCGTGGCCTGGGTTACCAGACGGGTCACGCTGCCGCCGCGATAACGGGTGATGTGGTTCCAGATCACCTCGACACCGCTTTTCGGAATCGGAAACGGTACGGCAGTGGTGAAGTTCTCCAGACCGTTGCCGCCAGCGACCAGGTTGGTCTTGGTGGCGTTTTCCTTGATCGCGGCAAACACATCAGCCGGCACGGTGGAGCCACGGTGGGTCGGGTACACCGGGATCTTGTAGCTGTCCGGATAGCGCTTGAGCATCGCGATCTGACCCGGGGACAATTTGTCCTTGTACTGGTCGACATTCTGCGCGGTGATGGTGTAGAGCGGCTTCTCGTTAGCGTACGGGTCGGCAAGGAAACCCTTGGCATCAACAGCGCCAGCATTGGTGGCCAGCGGCTTCCAGGCGCTGATCGAGCCATCGGCGTTACCGGCCTTTTCCGCGCCCATTGGCGTCAGGGTCGTGCCGAGCTTGGCCGCCTCGTCGGCGGACACCGCCGCCATGACGCTGGTGGCCAGCAGCGACAGGCCCAATACACCGGCTTGCAGCAGATTCTTGGTCATTTTCATGTTCATGCTCGTCCTGAATCCGTGTTCTTAGAAGTTCACGCCGAAGCTGAGGGCGATGAAATCGCGGTCATCCACAGTGGTGTACTTGCCGTCGAAGAAGTTGGTGTACGACAGGCTGGTGGTGTAGGTGTTCTGGTACTCGGCGTCCAGGCCCAGGCTGATTGCCTTGCGCCCTTCCTCGAAGTTGCCGCCAGGGCCCGGGGAGTAACCGGAGACGTCATGCGACCAGGCCACGTTAGGCTTGAGGTTGACCCCGGCGAACACGTCGTTGTAGTCCCAGATCGCCCGCGCGCGGTAACCCCAGGAGGTGCTGGTGGTAAAGCCGTCGTTTTCACATTTGCGCGAGAGGTTGGTTGTAGGAGCGTTATTGCCAGCGCCGGTAATGGTCCGGTTGTTGAGGAACTCACAGGTATTCACCGGGCCAGTAGGCTCCAGCGGCCCCGGACCGTAGACCGGGTCGCGGCCATAGCGCATCTTGTGCGCGCTCTCCAGGCCGCCAACGTGTGTAACACCGACTTCACCGACAACGGTCAGGCGGCTGGCACCCATCACCTGGTCGAAGAAGTGGGTGAGCGTCGTTTGGAACTGGGTGATTTCCTTACGGGTGTAGCCATGCTGGTCCTGGCCTGGAACGCCTTTAAGCAGCGACGCGTTGCCCAGGCCCGGGATCGGCGTAACACCGGAGTAGAGGATATCGGTGGTGTTGAGCTGGACCGGCGCGTTAGGCCGGTAGCTCAGTTCGCCGCTCCACGCAGTACCGGTAGGCAGGGTGGTGGAGAAGCTCAGGCCGTACAGGCGGATGTCTTCCGGGTACTCGACGAAGTACTGCGAATTACCGGCGACAATCAGCGGCGCCAGCGCCTGCAATGCTGGCGGCAGATTGCGCAGACCGGCATAGACCGACGGCGCAGCGCCGGTGGCACTGAAAATCGGCGCACGGCTGTGGTAGTTCATGAAGTAAGCGCCAAACTCGGTATCCAGCGGCTCGAACATGTAGCGCATGGCCACACCGAACTGACCACTGTCACGTGCATCGCGATCCGCGCCACGGTCGACCTTCACACCTTCGGTGTTGATGTCGACGCCCTGCTGCCTGAGGAAACCCAGTGCCTGTGGTGGCAGGCTGCGGCTACTGTTGAGCAAGCGCAGGTTGTCGGTACAGCCATCGGCGATGACGTCAGGCTGGGAGAAGAAGGTACCGCAGTTGTCGACGACCGTCTGGTCCCATTCGATCTGGTAGAAAGCTTCGGCCGACAGGTTGTCGGTCAGGCTCTGGGACACATAGAACATGTTGACCGGAATCAGGCCTTCCTTGACCTCGGCGCCAGGACGGCGGAAGGCGGCAACGTCGATCGGGTTGATCGAGTTGATACCGCCGCCGATGAAGGTACTTTCACCCCAGCTGACCACCTGCTTGCCCAGACGCACCGAACCCGGCTGATCGGCGATGGAGTAGTTGTGATAGACGAAGGCGTCGAGAATCTGCCCACCGGCGGACTTGGCGCCCTCTTTGCGGTTGGAATCGCTGATGTCCTTGAACTCGCGGTGTTCATCCTTGAGTTCGAAGTCGTACCAGTACTTGCCACGCACGAACACACCGGTGTCGCCGTACTTGAGCTCCAGATCATGGATGCCCTTGAAGATTTTCGAGAAGGTCTCACCGCGCTTGAAGTTCAGGTGGCCGTCGTCGGAGGTCTGCGACAGACCTTTGCCGCCGTTGTTGACGCCAATCAGGTTCTGATTCGGCTTGGCCGTCGACCAGCTCGCGCCCACCGACAGCGACGAGTCAAACGAACCTTCGATTTCACCGATATTGAAACTGACGCCGAATGCAGGACCGGCGAGCGTAGAAGCGAGGCTGACAGCCAGGGGCAGTTTTGCCCGGCGCCAGAACAGATTTGCTGATGTCATCGACGCTACTCCATGTACTTTTATTTTTATGGCAGTGAGTCCTTTGCAGAAACGCCTTGGTCGACCGGTGTGAGCGCACACGAAGCGTCGAGCAAGTAAGCTGGCACATTCATGTGCTCCCCCCGTTCCTGAAAATCCCCTGACCCGACTATAGCCAGCAGGTACTGGTGCTAGATCCCTCTAAAGTGTGATTTGCATGTCAGCCCCTGAGGCACGGCTTTGTGAACTGGCCACGTTGCCGGCAGGGGGAAGAATGGCTGAAAAATGTCATTTGGCAAGGCCTGATGCGTCTAGCCTGCGGGTCGCACCCGATTGGGCACGACCCGCCGCGCATTACAGGGTTGAGAGGAACGTGCTGTTACTGGCCTGCCATTGAGTGATGTCCAGGCGGATGCGCTTCTTGTCGAGCTTGCCGACGCTGGTCTTGGGAATTTCAGTAACAAGGGCAATCTGACTGGGAATTGCCCACTTGTTGATGTGCCCAAGTTCGACGAAAGGCTTGAGGTGCTCCTTCAGCGCTTTGGCATCGACATTCTGATTTTCATGCACCACCAGCAGGGCAAATGGTCGCTCGCCCCACTGCGGGTCAGCGACCCCGACCACCGCGACCTCGCGTATCGCCGGATGACGGCTGATCAGGTCTTCAAGCTCCAGCGAAGATATCCATTCACCGCCGGTTTTGATCACATCCTTGATGCGGTCGCGAATATCGATCACGCCCATGCTGTCGAGGGTCGCTACATCACCGGTGTGCAACCAGCCGCCCTGCCAGAGTTCGGCGCCCTTCTCCGGCTCGCGGAAGTAGCCCATGGTCAGCCAGGGTGCGCGCAGCACCAGCTCTCCCTGGGTTTCGCCATCGGTCGGGAGGAAGTTACCCTCAGCATCGACAATCGCCGTTTCCACCAATGGCACCGGCACCCCGGCCTTGATCCGGTAGGTGATGCATTCATCCTCGCTACCCGCCAGCAGCTCCTCGTTAAGGTGAGCGCAGGACACCAGCGGACAGGTTTCGGACATGCCGTAAGCCGCTGTCAACTGGATGCCATGGGCTTTGGCGGCCTCGTACAGGGCACGGTTCAGTGCGCTGCCGCCAATGATGATCTTCCAGCCGCCGAAGTCCTGGGTTTGCGCGCCTTTGGCGTTGAGCAGCATCTGCAGGATGGTCGGTACGCAATGGGAGAAGGTGACCTTTTCCTTGCGCCATAGCTCGCAGAGCATCTCCGGCTCGTAGCGCCCAGGGTAGACCTGCTTGACCCCGAGCATGGTCGCCACATAGGGAATGCCCCACGCATGCACGTGGAACATCGGCGTGATCGGCATGTACACATCGTTACTGCCCAGCAGTCGCACACTGTCGATACTGCCGGTCACCGAAGCGGCGGCCAGGGTGTGCAGCACCAGTTGCCGATGGGTGAAGTACACACCTTTGGGGTTACCGGTGGTGCCGGTGGTGTAGAACGTGGTGGCTACCGAGTTCTCATCGAAATCGGGAAAGTCATAGGCGGGGCTGGCTGCAGCCAGCAGTTGTTCATACTCGCCGACCAGGTTCGGCAGCTCGGCGGTCTTGGCCTCGCCGTCAGTCAGCAACAGGGTTTTCTCCACCGTGGTCAGTTGCCCGGCGATGGACTGGTACAGGCCGACGAAATCGCTGTTGACCAGCACAAAGCGGTCGTCGGCGTGATTCATGGTGTAGAGGATCTGCTCGGGCGACAGGCGCACGTTGATGGTGTGCACCACCGCGCCGATCATCGGAATGGCAAACATGCATTCCAGATAGCGGTGGCTGTCCCAGTCCATCACCGCCACGGTGTCACCGGCTTTGACGCCGGCCTCGGTCAGTACGTTGGCCAGGCGCGCGATGCGCTCGTTGAGCGTCAGGTAGTTGTAGCGCAACTTGTCGCGATAGACGATTTCGCGGGTTTTCTCGTAGCGGCTGCCAGACATCAGCAAGCGCTTGATCAACAGTGGAAACTGATAAGCACCTTCGGCAGGAGGAATGATACGAGTCTGTAGCATGGGAGTCCCTTTTCTAGAGTGCACGGGCGGGTCAAGACATGACCCACTCTAGAACGCCACAACGCCGGCCAAATCAGCCAAAGGAATGATTTGACCGGGTAGAGCCTAAGGGCAAATAGCCATCAATGCATTTCGGTGAAGGCGATTTTCACCCCGAGGGCAATCAGAACCGCGCCCATGGTGCGATCGAACCAGTGCCCCATACGGGCAAAGCCGGCGCGCACGCGCTGCTGGCTGAACAGCATGGCCACCAGGCAGAACCACAGACCGGTAGCAGCGGCCAGGTAGACGCCGTAACCGGCCTGGATGGCCAGCGGCGTATGCGGGTTGATCACCACGGTGAACAACGACAGGAAGAACAGCGTGGCCTTGGGGTTCAGACCGTTGGTCATGAAGCCTGCGACAAACGCTGCCCGCGGCGTGCGCTCGACCGTCGACGCCTGCACGGTGTCGCTGCCCGGCGCGGCCGGACCTGCGCGCAGCGCCTTGAAACCGATATAGAGCAAATAGGCTGCCGCCAGCCATTTGAGCGCGTTGAACAACACAATCGACTGCGACACGATCAGGCCGATACCCAGCAGCGAATAGCCTACATGCAGGAAGATCGCCATGCCCACGCCAAAGGCCGTCCAGGTGCCGGCACGGCGCCCATGGGTGACGCTTTCGCGTACTACCACGGCGAAATCAGGACCGGGGCTGGCCACGGCCAGCAGGTGAATCAAGGCAACAGTGAGAAATTCAGCCCAATACATGGGGGCTCCTTGCGGCAGTGGGTGAAATCAGAGACCCGTACATTACGCCCTAGACACACCCAGTAACAACCAGTGGGAGGCTTGACTCTCCCCTTAGGGACAACCGCTAGCCTGGGCGCTTTGCACGACAGAGCAGCCCTCCATGAACAAACGTGTACTGGTGGTTCTCGGCCACCCCTCGAACCGGAGCTTCTCCGCTGCCTTGAGCAGCGCCTATGTCGCCAGTGCCCGCGCCGTTGGTCATGACGTTCAGGTGCTGGAGCTGGGCGCACTGGACTTCGATCCGGTGCTGCGCGACGGCTACCCGCGCGTTCAGCCCCTGGAGCCCGACCTTCAACACGCGCAGTCGCTGATCCGCTGGGCAGAACACCTGGTGTTCGTGTTCCCGATCTGGTGGGGCGGGATACCAGCGCTGATGAAGGGCTTTTTCGACCGCGTGCTGCTCCCCGGCTTTGCCTTCAAGTACCGCAGCGACTCGCCCTTCCCCGAGCAACTGCTCAAAGGCCGCAGCGCCGACCTGCTGGTGTGCATGGATACGCCGCCCTGGTATTACCGCTGGGTGTACCGCATGCCGGGCCTGGAACAGATGCGTCGCACCACCCTGGGCTTTTGTGGAATCAGGCCGCAAAAGACGTTAACGTTTGGTCCCATCATCAGCTCGAACACGGCGCAACGCGAGGCCTGGCTGCAGCGGGTACGCAGGCTGGCCAGCGCCAGGTAAAAAAGGACTTTCGATGTACATTGGCAAAGCGGCTCAACTGTCCGGCGCCACGATCAAGTGCATCCGCCACTACGAGAAGATCGGCCTGTTGCCCGAACCGAAGCGTCAGGGCAGCTATCGCATCTATGATCAACAGAGCGTTGCGCTGGTAAGCCTGATCAAATGCGCACAAAAGCTGGGGTTCAGCCTCAAGCAGATGCAGGCAATGGTCCGCGACAACGGCCCCGGTGAGCTGCCGCTGGCGCGCATCCGCCAGGCCGTAACCACCCGCAAGGCCCAGTTGCAGGCACAAATAGCGGACCTGCAGCAGCAACAGCAGAGCCTGCTGGCCTTTGAAACCAGCCTCGAACAGACTCGTTACGATTGCTTCACTTACCCGACCTGAGCCCTACCGTCATTCACTGGAGCTTCCATGTCCGTCCCTCGCCACGCTGTGTTCCTCGACCATCACTCCCTGGACCTCGGCGACCTCAGCCTAGACCGCCTGCGCGCCTGCTTCGACGCGCTGCAACTGTACCCGGCGACCAGCCCCGAGCAGGTGGCGGAACGCTTGCAGGGCGCGACCGTGGCCATCAGCAACAAGGTGATGATCGACGCCAGCACCCTGGCCGCCTGCCCCGTCCTGAAACTGATCCTGGTGGCCGCCACCGGCACCAACAACGTCGACCTGCAGGCGGCACGGGCCCAAGGCATCGTGGTCAGCAACTGCCAGGGATACGGCACTCCTTCGGTTGCCCAGCACACCCTGGCGCTGCTTCTGGCGCTGGCCACGCGCCTGCCGGACTACCAGCAAGCCGTTGCCGACGGCCAGTGGGCCAAGGCCAAACAGTTCTGTCTGCTGGATTTCCCCATCGTCGAACTTGAGGGCAAAACCCTCGGCATGCTCGGTTATGGAGAGCTGGGCGGGGCTGTGGCGCGCCTGGCCGAAGCCTTCGGCATGCGCGTGCTGCTTGGGCAGTTGCCCGGACGCCCGCCTCGCGAAGACCGCTTGCCACTGGATGAACTGCTCCCGCAAGTCGATGCCCTGACGTTGCACTGCCCGCTCAACGAGCACACTCGCAACCTGATCGGTGCGCAGGAGCTGGCCCTGCTCAAGCCTGGCGCCTTCGTCATCAACACTGCCCGTGGCGGCTTGATCGACGAACAGGCCCTGGCTGACACCTTGCGTGCCGGTCATCTGGGCGGGGCCGCCACCGACGTGTTGAGCGCCGAGCCACCGGTCAATGGCAACCCGTTACTGGCCGACGATATTCCGCGCCTGATCATCACCCCTCACAGCGCCTGGGGTGCAGTGGAATCGCGCCAGCGTATCGTCGAGCAGTTGAGCGAGAACGCCGAAGCCTTTTTTGCCGGCAGCCCGCGCCGACAGGTCGGCTAAGCCAGGCCTGGCTCTGATAAACTGCGCCACTTTTTTCAGGAGCCGCCATCCATGGACCCGCGCAGTGAAGTGTTGCTTCGTCAGGCAGAGTTTTTCCAGGGCTCGCTGTTGCTCGCCGGCCTGCCTGCCGACGACCTGCTCGGCAAGCTGCCAGCAGCCCACGGCTGGAGCTGGCACGCGGGCGATCAGGCGGCGCTCGACGCCCGCTTTGCCGGCCGCAGCCATTTCGGCGTAGAAGCGCCCGCTCAGGGCTTCGAGGCGGCCGTGCTGTTCCTGCCCAAGTCCCGCGACCTGGCCAACTACCTGCTCAATGCCCTGGCCTCGCGCCTGGGCGGACGGGAGCTGTACCTGGTCGGGGAAAAGCGCGGCGGCATCGAGGGCGCGGCAAAACAGCTGCATGCCTTTGGCAAACCGCGCAAGCTCGACAGTGCCCGCCACTGCCAGCTGTGGCAGGTCACCGTAGAACACGCGCCTGCGGCCAAACCACTGGAAAGCCTGGCCGAGCACTTTGAACTGGAACAGGCTGAAGGGCCGCTGAAGGTCGTCAGCCTGCCGGGTGTGTTCAGTCATGGTCGCCTGGATCGCGGCAGCGCCCTGCTGCTGGAAAATCTGGATCAACTGCCGGTTGGCCATGTGCTGGACTTTGGTTGTGGTGCCGGCGTGCTCGGTGCGGCGATCAAGCGCCGTTATCCACAAAGCCGGATCACCCTGCTTGATGTCGACGCCTTTGCGGTCGCCAGCAGCCGCCTGACCCTGGCCGCCAATGGTCTGGAAGGTGAGGTCATCTGCGGCGATGGCATTGATGCCGCCCCGCGCGATCTGGAGGTGATCCTGAGCAACCCGCCGTTCCACACCGGCGTGCACACCAATTACCAGGCCTCGGAAAACCTGCTGAAAAAATCAGTCGATCATCTGAGAAAAGGTGGCGAACTTCGCCTGGTTGCCAACAGCTTCCTGCGTTACCAACCGCTCATCGAAGGCGCCCTCGGCAACTGCCGGGTACGCGCCGAAGGACAAGGCTTCAAGATCTACCAGGCAACACGCGGTTAAAATCAGCGCTTGCCGAAACGGATTTGCCTAGGCAGAATCCGCTCCGTCCTAGGGGAGTAGTCTCCCGCGAGCGCCCAGCTCGCCCGGTACGCGTCAACATACTTGGTCAACAGACCATGGCGCGTGCGACCCACGGTCCGCACAGACGGACCCAGGGTTTGACAAGACCTATGACACGAACACCTTACCCGGGGCGGGAAGGCTGTACGTGTCATAGCCGTGTCGACCCGCCCCCGTAGGAATCCTGATGCTGGAATCATTGCTCGTCCCGACTGCGATCGTCGCTCTCGCCGAAATTGGCGACAAGACCCAATTGCTCGCGCTCATCCTCGCCGCCCGCTTTCGCAAGCCCTGGCCGATCATCGCCGGCATCATCGCCGCGACCCTGGCCAACCACGCCGCTGCCGGTGCTGTCGGTGCCTGGGTCAGCACCTTCTTCTCCGCCGCTACCCTGCACTGGATCCTCGCCGCCAGCTTTGCTGCCACCGCTTTGTGGACGCTGATCCCGGACAAGATGGATGACGACGAGGCCAGTACCGCCCGGCGCTTCGGCCCGTTCCTGACGACCCTGATTGCGTTCTTCATCGCCGAAATCGGTGACAAGACCCAGGTCGCCACGGTAATGCTGGCTGCCCAGTATCCGCACCTGATCATGGTCATTATCGGCACCACCCTGGGCATGTTGATTGCGAACGTGCCGGTGGTACTGGCGGGCAACTTTGCCGCCGAGAAACTGCCATTGACCCTGATCCGTCGCCTGGCTTCGGCCGCGTTCTTCGTATTGGCCGCCGTGGCGGTGTACTCGGCGATGCAGGTCAGTGGCTGGATAGGCTAGACATGATCGCGGGGCAAGCCCCCTCCCCCCCCAACCCCCACCCCCCCGCGGGAAAGAGATTTCCCCCCCA
>NZ_JBMOWO010000144.1:0-3226 GCF_049310525.1 Pseudomonas sp. GZD-222 | reverse complement strand
CGCGGGGCAAGCCCGCTCCCCCCGGACTCAACACTGCCCGGTGGGAGCGGGCTTGCCCCGCGATGAGTGAGTTACTTTTTAGCCTGTTCGTACAACGGCATGACCTTCGGAATCGCCGCCTGCAGCGAAGCCTGGCGGCTGGACGAGGCCGGGTGAGTGCTCATGAACTCCGGCTGCGAACCACCTGACGCCTGGCTCATCTTGTCCCACAGAGTGATCGCGGCGTTGGGGTTGTACCCGGCACGCGCAGCCAACTCCAGACCAATCAGGTCGGCTTCGTTCTCGTTGGCGCGACTGTTGGGCAGGGTCATGCTGTACTGCACCACGGTGTCGGCAATCGCCATGCTGTCCTGCCCCAGACCCAGCAAGGCACCCGCCCCTTGGCGCGCCATCTCGATGCCGTAGGCCTTGGACATCGCTTCACGACCGTGCTCACGCAACGCGTGGGCGATTTCATGGCCCATGACCGCAGCGATCTCGTCATCGGTCAGCTTGAGCTTGTCGATCAGCCCGGTGTAGAAAAAGATCTTGCCGCCTGGACCGCAGTTGGCATTGAGCTCATCGCTCTTGATCAGGTTGACTTCCCAGTTCCACTGCGCCGCGTCCGGGCGGAACTTCGGCGCCTGGGCAATCAAACGGTCGGCAATCAGCCGGACCCGCTTGGCATCAGCACTGGTCTTGTCGAGCACGCCTTTATTCGAAGCCTCGCCCAGGGTCTGCTGATAGGACTGGGCATACATCTGGTTGACCTCGTCGGTCGACAGCATGCTGAACATATATTGCTTACGCTCGACACCCACGGCGCCGCCGCTGGTGGTGTTTACGGCCTGACATCCAGCAAGCAGTACGCTGGCACTCAGGGCGCCGATGATAAATGACTTACGCATGAAAACACTCCATTCGAACATGCCCGGTATCCTAGGCCGACTCTAATGAGCCCGCTACACCCCGAGCGAAGATTTCTCCAGACGGCACTCATGCTTTGACCCGCACAAGCCGATAACGCAAGGCAGACGAATTTCCTTGTGCTTGGAGCCCCTCATGAAGTTCAGGTCGATCCAGTTTTCCGTCGCGGCCCTCGCCGGTGCGATTGTCTTGAGCATAGTCGCCGCCCTGGTGCTGTATGCAGTGTATTCCGGTCAACGCACCCAGGAGCTGGTGCAGACCCGTACCCAGCAGCAGTTCGAGGCGGTCATCGAACAGCGCCTGAGCGCCCTGGCCCGCACCCAGGTCAGTGAAATCCAGCGTGGCCTGGAAGCGCCACTGCTGATCGCCCGCGGGCTTGCCACCAGCAACGCCATGCTGGGGATGAAGGACGCCAGCGGTATTCCGCTGCTCAAGATCGAGCGCGAACAGCTGATCGCCCTGCTCAAGCAGACTGCCGTGACCAACCCGTTGATCCTCGGCACCTACCTGGGCTGGGAAGCCGACGCTCTGGACCATGATGACAGTCGCTTCATCGGCACCTCCATCACGGGTGTCGACAACGCTACCGGGCGTTTTCTGCCCTGGTGGTTCCGCAATGACGATGGCAGCCTCGGCCTCGACAAGCTCGCCGACGTCAATGACCAGACCGTGCTCGCTACCGGTGTACGAGCCAGTGAGTATTACCTGTGTTCACGGGAGTCCAAGAAAGCCTGCGTGATCGACCCTGCGCCATACAAAGTCGGCGACAAGGTGGTCATGCTCGCCTCGTTCGTCGAGCCGATCCTGATCGACGGCCAGTTCCAGGGCATTGCCGGTGCCGACCTGTCGGTGAACTTCATCCAGGAGCTGCTCAACACTGCTGATAAACAGCTGTATGACGGTGCCGGCGAGCTGGCACTGGTATCCGGCAACGGCCGCCTGGTGGCTTTTACCAAAGACCCGGGCAAATTTGGCGAGAAAGCCAGTGATGTTCTGGACGCCAGCGTCGCCTCCACCTTGAATCAGCTCAGCGGCGAGAACCTGCATTACGAGGTCAACGCCAAAGCCGGGCGCATCGAGCTGTACCTGCCGTTCAAAATCGGCAATACCGATGCGCGCTGGACCCTGCTGCTGGAACTGCCGCTGAGCGCGGTGATGGCCGATGTAAACCGGCTGCAAGATGAACTCAGCGCCCAACGCAGCACCGACCTCACCGGCATGACCCTGGTGGGCCTGGGCATCGCCGCCCTTGGCCTGTTGGTCATCTGGCTGCTGGCTCACGGTATTGCCCGTCCGCTGCGCCAGATGGTGGCCATGCTCGACGACATCGCCCAAGGGGAAGGTGACCTGACCCGCCGCCTGAGCAGCGACCGCGCCGACGAACTGGGCTCGATTGCCAAGGGCTTCAACACCTTCCTGGCCAAGTTGCAGGCGATGATCAGCCAGGTGGTGGTCTCGGTGCAAAAAGTCAGCGACTCGTCAGAACACACCGCCGACATCGCTATCCGCACCAACCAGGGTGTGCACAAGCAAATGGCCGAGATTGACCTGGTCGCCACCGCCGTGCACGAAATGACCGCGACCGCCCAGGACGTGGCCCGTAATGCCACCCACGCCGACCAGGCCGCCCATCAGGGCCTGCAGATCGTGCGCAACACCTCCAACTCGATCAGCGCCCTGGCCGAAGAAATCGGTCGGGCGGTGGGCGTGGTGCAGACCCTGGCCCGCGACAGCGAGAACATCAACGCGATCCTCACCGCTATCCGCGCCATCGCCGAACAGACCAACCTGCTAGCACTCAACGCGGCCATCGAGGCGGCGCGTGCCGGCGAACAGGGCCGCGGCTTTGCCGTAGTCGCCGACGAGGTACGCAACCTGGCGCAGAAAACCCAGCAGGCCACTGAAGAAATCCAGCAGATGATTCAGCAACTGCAACAAGGTACACGTGACGTGGTGCGGGTCATGGAAGACAGCCAGGGCAAGACCGATGACAGCGTGCAGCAGGCCGCTCGCGCTGCCGAGGCACTGGAAAGCATCACCCAGGCGGTTTCGGTGATCAATGACATGAACACCCAGATCGCCAGCGCTGCGGAAGAGCAAAGCGCGGTGGCCGAGGATATCAATCGCAACGTGATCAACATTGGCCAGGTGGCCAATGAGGTGGCTGGCGGGGCGGATGAGTCGAGTAACGCCAGTGCCGAACTGACCAAGCTGGCCGAGCAGCAGCGGCGGTTGATCAATCAGTTCCGGGTGTAAACCAATCGCGGGGCAAGCCCGCGCCCACAGGGTAATAGACCAACCCTGTGGGAGATCGGAAGAG
>NZ_JBMOWO010000143.1:0-10081 GCF_049310525.1 Pseudomonas sp. GZD-222 | reverse complement strand
AACAAACCGCGGGAAAACCCCCCTCCCACAGGGGAAGAAAAAACCCCTGTGGGAGCGGGCTTGCCCCGCGATGTTTTTAAGCCGGGGTCAAACACTCCGGCCCATTGAGCTTCGGATCATTGACCAGATTGGCCAGCACCCGCTCACGCAGCGGTGCCTGACTGCTGGCCAGCAGCTCATACAAGCGCGCCACAGGCGTTTCAGGATCGAGCCAGGCCGCCTGCCCGGCCTCATCAAGAATCAACGGCCGGCGCTGATTCACCGCGGCCTGGGTAACCACCGCAGTGCTCAACCAGACCTGATCCTGCACCGGATACGCCTCCCAGATCGCCGCAAAGAACAGCGACGAACCCTCGCCCGGTGTCAGCCAGTAAGGGCGTTTGCGCTGGGTACCGCGCCACTCGTAAAAGCCGTTGGCCGGCATCAGGCAGCGGCGCAGGCGAAACGCCTCGCGAAACATCGGTTGCTCGGCCAGGGTTTCCGCGCGGGCATGCGCCGGGGTGCGCGACAAATCGGTCAACCACGCCGGGGTCAGCCCCCAGCGGGCGCGGGCCAGCGTCAGCTCACCCGCCTCAGGCCGGCGCTGGATCAGCACCGACGCACCGGGCGAAATATTCCATTGAGCCTGCTGATCGGTCGGAAACCCCGGCAATGCAGCAAAGGCGGGAGACCAGCGAAACAGCGCGTAACGTCCACACATGAGGGATAAAGACCTAGCAAATCAGGGTTCCCGGAATGTGCTCCGGTTCGTCGCCAGCCAGTGGCTGGGCTGCATTGTACGCGGCGATCAGCTGGCGTGCGTGTTCGGCCTGTTCATCGGCCACCGCCAGGCCCAACAGGCCCTGCATCGGTAAATCGCCCATCGCCCCCATCAGGTCGCGGCCGACCAGGTGAACCTTGACGCCCTCGTTGTCGAGCATCCCGATCAGCATTTCGGCTTCCAGCAGGTTTTCCGGATCATAAATTCGCTGCATCAGTCATTCTCACCGTAAACATCCAGCATCCATTCCTCCCCGTGCACCTGGAGCACGAAGCGGATCGGCTTGCAGCAGACCTGGCAGTCCTCGATGTACTCCTGATCACCGCCAGAGAGGTCCACCGTGGTCTCGACTTCTTCACCACAATAAGGGCAATCGTAGATCGCAGTTTCCAGCATCGCGGCCTCCCGAGTGACTTGTGCGTATAATTGCCGGTCTATTTACAGGACCTGCGCGTGTTCGAGCCGTTTTTCGAACCCCGGCCCTACCTATTACCCTAGCCGTTTCCAACAAGAGAGCATGATGGGCGAATTCGATGCCATCCGACCGTACAACGACGCTGAGGTCCCTGCCGTTCTGGCACGCCTGCTCAGCGACCCGGCATTCCTCGATATCCTCACCCACTTCCGCTTCCCGCGCATGGCCGGAGCCTTTGGCTGGCTGCTCAAGCCACTGATCGCCCGGCGCCTGCGCAAAGAGTTTGCCGGCGTCAGCTGCGTGTCGACCCTGCAGGACAAAGTCGAGTACTACGTCGACCATACCATTGAGCGGGCCACCGACGGTGTCACCTACACCGGCGTCGAGCTGCTCAAGTCCGGCACCGCTTATCTGTTCCTGGCCAACCACCGTGACATCGTCATGGACCCGGCATTCGTCAATTACGCGGTGTACCACGCCGGCCTGCCGACGCCGCGCATCGCCATCGGTGACAACCTGCTGCAGAAGCCGTTCGTCAGCGACATGATGCGCCTGAACAAAAGCTTCATCGTTCATCGCTCAATCAGTGGGCGCCGGGAAAAGCTTGCGGCCTATCAGTTGCTCTCGGCCTACATCAACCATTCGATTCGCAACGACGGCCAGTCGATCTGGATTGCCCAGGCCGAAGGCCGGGCCAAGGATGGTGACGACCGCACCGATTCAGCGATCCTGAAAATGTTCCACATGAGCCGCAAGGACGAGCCGTTCGGCGCGGTGATCCAGTCGTTGAACCTGAGCCCGGTGTCGATCAGCTACGAATACGACCCATGCGATCAGGCCAAGGCCCGCGAGCTGTACATCCGCGCCACCACCGGCAGCTACACCAAGGCACCGGGCGAAGATGACCTGAGCATTGCCCAGGGCATCACTGGCTACAAGGGACGCGTGCACATCAACTTCGCCCCGCCAGTGACGGCGTTCGTCGAGGACACCAAGCAGCTGGCAGTGGAGATCGATCGGCAGATTCTCGGCGGTTACCGGTTGTTCCCGGTGCACTACCTGGCCTATGCGCAATGGGCCGATGCGGATCCGGCACTGGATGTGCCGACCGCGGCCAAGGTGTTCCCGGCCGACGAACTGGCCCGCGCCCAGGCCGAATGGCAGCGCCGCCTGGATGCCTGCCCGGCCGAGCAGCGGCCGTATCTGGTGCAGCAGTATGCGACGCCGGTGCGTAATCAGTATCGGGTCAAAGTGGGTTTGGGGTTTTGATCGTCGGGGGACAAGCCCGCTCCCACAGGTTATCTTCTGCCAGTGGGAGCGGGCTTGCCCCGCGATTACGGTTCAGACCCAAGTGCTGAACCAGGACAGCAGCAAGGCCAATGCCAGGAAGGCAAAGCCCAGAATGTAGTAGAAACGATTGATGCGCAGGCCCATGCCATCGACCACTGCTTCATCGGCGGCCATGCCGGCCAGGGTTTGCGCGGCACGGCGCCGGGCGCTGTGCAGCAACAGGCCGCCCGGGCAGGTCAGCACCAGGGCCAGCAGGTTGATCAGCTTGGCCGGATGGGCGGCCAACAGCCCCCAGATCACTTGCAACGACATCGCAGAACCTCAAAGGAAGACTATCGAAACACTCGACTCGGCGCGCATTCTACCCAAGCGCCGCGCGTATTCCTGCCCTTTGCGACAAACGACGATTTATTCCCGCCGTCATACGTTCGTCATCAAGACACGCCACCCTACCGGCCCTTGCCATCCACCGGAGCTTGTCATGCTGCACGCCGAAAACCAGGACCGCCTCTATCTGATCGCCCAGAGCGACGAGCAGCAGGCGTTGATCGATGGCCTGGCGTTCAACGTCCAGGACCGTCAATGGCTGGTTTACTGCGCCCTCGGTGGCCATGCCCATGATGATTTGCCCGAGGTCGACGGCCAGACCGGCATCAGCGTACTGAATCTGTACGTCGAAGCGGCCTGAAGGATGACGGCCGGTGGGAGCGGGGGGGGGGGGGGGGGGGGGGGGGGGGGGGGAGGGAGGGCACGGCGGGGAGGGCTTGCCCCGCGATACGATGTGACGGACAGATCGCATCGCGGGGCAAGCCCGCTCCCACCGGGGAGGCTTTATTCGCCGAGGATCTGGCCGATGGCCTGATCCTTGAACAGACGCGTCAGGGCATCGCTGAGCACATCACTGACCAGCTTGGTGTTGGTTTCCTGGTTGGGCGCCATGCCGAAGCGCTGGTCCAAGGACGCGCCGTAACGGCCACTGTAGCGACGGTTGGCATTGGCCACGTCAGCCTTGAAGGTCGCACCGATGGTCGCCTCGGTCACGTACATGCCTTCTTTTGGCGACTGGTACTTCAGCTCCGCCAGGGTCACGGTCAGCTGAGGCGCGTTGTAGGCATTCGGCGTCGGGGTGAAGCCGAGCAGACGCACAGCCGCTTCGGCCTGGGCTTGCAGTTTTGGCAGGATGTCGTTGCCAGTCACGGTGATGGCGCTGGTTTCAGGGTACAGGCCACCGCGGGTGCCCAGGGTTTGCGAAGCGCGACCGTCAACCACCTTGACCACGACCGGTTGACCATGGCCGACCGGTGCGAGCTGGGCGGTGAGTTTTGGTTGCGGGCTGAGTTGTTGCGGGCTGTGGGCACAACCGGCCAGGGTCAGACTGGTCACCGCGATCAAACCGAACAACAAACGTTGCAACATGCTCATCTCTCCAGAATAGGCAGCAAAGGCCGCCAGTATAACCAGCACGACGCGGCCCAGCCATCGCCGTGCCATTAGGGAATAAGACAGGCGCGAACGCCGCCGGTTCGCTGTCACAATCGTTTCATCACCCGGCGGCTATGCTGGCGCCCAGAACACTTACAGAGGTAGACCGCCATGTCCTGGTTCTGGACTTCACTCTTCACCCGCCAGCCCAAGCGCTGCTTCGCGCGCCTGGACAGCCAGGGGCATTGCCTGGCCTTCAAGCAGTGCGCAACCAGGCCGGATACCGGCGACTGGGTGGAAATCGACGAAATTCGTCTGGCCTGGCTCAATCGTCCCCTGCCCGCCAGCGCCCGGATTTGCTCGCGTCCCCGTGGCAACTGGATACAGCGCAGCCTGGCCGCCTGAGCAGTGCATCAATAAAAGTCGTTAATAAAGATCATTTCTGCCCGAGACATCGTTATAATCTCCCCCCGATTATAAGGACGTCTCCTGATCGGGCCTCGCAGCACCGCCAATGTTCATCATCGGCATCCTCCGCACCGCCCACAGAGAGCCTTCCACACAGGTCTTGCACCAGCCAGTGTGCCCGCATTTTTCGGCCCCCTGCTCTGCCTGAACCTGCCGGGGCTGCCATCGCGCAGACCTTTTTTGAGGTTCACGACTCCAAAAGAGCGTGAAAAAACGGGTTTTCACAACTTCACGAGAGTGTGGCGAGCAATGAACAGTCTGGCATGTGCAAAAGCACCTAAAGTGTCCCGAACAGCCCTGAACAGCTGGCAACAGCGCTCATCCCGGATGAGTGCCTGAGGCCGGTCCATAACGCACGACGGGCACCTTGACCATAAGTCGAATTGCCGCACCGGCCTTAAAATGCGTTCATAGGCAACGCAAAGCCCGGTTGGCGGTGTCCGCTGAAGTTGCAAAAACTGCGAAGAATCGGACATGGCGATCCTGGCAAAGCCAGAGATCCTATGCTGTCAATTTGGTGCTGTAGATTTTGGAGACGCGTTAAATGGCGCAGAACGAAGCAGTCGATGTAGTACTGGTAGGGGCAGGCATCATGAGTGCCACCCTGGCCGTACTGCTCAAGGAACTCGACCCGGCGATCAAGCTGGAAGTCGTCGAGTTGATGGATTCGGGTGCCGCGGAAAGTTCCAACCCGTGGAACAACGCCGGGACCGGCCATGCCGGGCTGTGTGAACTGAACTACACGCCGCAGGCCGCTGACGGCAGCATCGACATCAAGAAAGCGGTGCTCATTAACACCCAGTTCGAGGTCTCCCGGCAGTTCTGGGCGTACCTGAGCAAAAAAGGCGCGTTCAGCTCGCCACGGGCCTTTATCAATCCCGTGCCACACCTGAGCTACGTCGAAGGTGAGAAAGGCATCGATTTCCTCAAGAAGCGCTTCGAGCTGCTCAAGCAGCACCATGCCTTCTCGGAGATGGAATACACCGAAGACAAAGCGCTGATGAACGAGTGGATGCCGCTGATGATGCCGGGTCGCCCTGCCGACCAGAAAATCGCCGCCACCCGCGTCATGAAAGGCACCGACGTCAACTTTGGCACCCTGACCAACAAGCTGCTCAAGCACCTGGCCAGCGCGCCGGATGCCCAGGTCAAGTACTGCAAGCGGGTCACCGGTCTGCGCCGTAACGGCAGCGGCTGGACCGTCAGCATCAAGGACGTCAACAGCGGCAGCAGCCGTGAAGTCAACGCCCGCTTCGTCTTCCTCGGCGCCGGTGGCGCGGCCTTGCCGCTGCTGCAGCAATCGGGCATCGAAGAAAGCAAAGGCTTTGGCGGCTTCCCGGTCAGCGGCCAGTGGCTGCGTTGCGACAATCCGGAAGTGGTCAAGAAGCACCAGGCCAAGGTGTACAGCCAGGCCGCTGTCGGCTCGCCGCCGATGTCGGTGCCGCACCTGGACACTCGCGTCGTCGACGGCAAGACCTCACTGCTGTTCGGCCCGTACGCCGGCTTTACCACCAAGTTCCTCAAGCACGGCTCGTTCATGGACCTGCCGCTGTCGGTGCGCATGAGCAACATCGGCCCGATGCTCGCCGTAGCCCGCGATAACATGGACCTGACCAAGTACCTGGTCAGCGAAGTGATGCAGTCGATGGAGCAGCGTCTGGACTCCCTGCGCCGCTTCTACCCCGAGGCGAAAGCCGAGGACTGGCGCCTGGAAGTGGCTGGTCAGCGTGTACAGATCATCAAGAAAGACCCGAAAAAAGGCGGCGTGCTGCAGTTCGGCACCGAACTGGTAGCAGCCAAAGACGGTACCCTGGCTGCCCTGCTGGGCGCCTCCCCTGGCGCTTCGGTAACCGTATCGATCATGCTCGACCTGATCGAACGCTGCTTCCCTGAGCAGACCAAGGGCGCCTGGGCGGCCAAGCTCAAGGAAATTTTCCCGGCCCGGGAAAAGGTCCTGGCTGCCGACGCTGCGCTGTACCACAAGATCAGCGCACACAACGACGAGGTCCTGGGCCTGGTCGAAAACAGCCCGGCGCAGCACTACGCGTAATGCACCGGCATAAAAAAACGCCCTTCGGGGCGTTTTTTTATGGGTGTTCGAAATCAGCCGCGAGCCTTCTCGATAATCTCGATGTACTCAGGGGCGTTACGCTGATCCTTGATCACGTCGATGAAGGTCTGACCGTGCTCGTCTTTACCGTCCAGGTCCAGACCTGCCTCGACGAAGAAACCGACAAAGCGCTCGAAGTCATCGATACGCAAGCCGCGGTAGGCCTTGATCAGCTTGTGCAGCGAAGGTGAAGTGGCATCCGCCGGTTCGAACTGCAGGAAGGATTTGACGTACTCGTCGCTGATCTCATCCCCAATCACTTGCTTCTTGTCTTTACGCATTGCCGACTCCAACTGAACCATCACGGACATTTTCACGGGCCGGCAGTTTACCCCTGCCCGGCACCGGCGCTCAACGCGCGCGTACGGCCCCGGTATGCAGATCGGCCCAGACATGGCCGTTGGCGTAGCTGAGAAATTGCACATAGACGGTGTTGTTGCGCAGCAGGTCGAGGATCACCGGGTACTGGCTTGACGGGTAGTTCAGGCTCAAGACCTTGCGCTTGTCATCGAACACCGGCTTTTTCAGGCTCTTGCTCTCGGCATCGAAGCTGATCAGCACCTGGCTGACCGTCGCCCCCTTGCTCAAGGGCTTGCCCTTCAAGCGCAGGACCAAGGGTGAAGTCACCGGAATCGGCTGCTGGTTGGACTGACGCTGGTTGCCCACGACCACCGAGTACTCGGTGACCTGCAGCAATTGCTGGCTTTCAGGGGCTTCCTGGCGCACGCCCAGGTCATCAGGCGGGAGAAACTGGCTGTGCAAAGGGGCAGCAGCCAGCGGCATGCTCAACAGCAGAAGAAGGGGGACAATTGCACGCATGTCAGGCTCCTTGAGACGGCCTGGCACTCTAGCACGGGAAAACGCCATCGCGTGGCAAGCCCGCCCACAAACCCGGTGGATGCGGGATCGCCACGCAATCGGACGTCAGAGTCCTTTGACAGCGTAAATGCCATTGGCATTTCGCCAGTAGCCCTTGTAATCCATGCCATAACCGAAGACATAGCGGTCAACGCAGCTCAGGCCACAGAAGTCAGCCTTGAGTTCGGCGCTGGCCTTGCGGTCGTGATCCTTGTCGATCAGCACAGCGGTGTGTACCGCGCGCGCACCGGCATGCTTGCAGAAATCGATGATCGCGCTGAGGGTGTGCCCTTCGTCGAGGATGTCGTCGATGATCAGCACGTCGCGGTCAATGAACGAGACTTCCGGCTTGGCTTTCCAGAACAGATCACCACCGCTGGTCTGATTGCGGTAGCGGGTGGCGTGAAGATAAGACGACTCCAGCGGGAACTGCAGGTGAGTCAGCAGCTTGCCGGCAAAAATCAGGCCACCGTTCATCACACAGAACACCACCGGGTTGCTGTCGGCGAGCACTTCGCTGATCTGCGCGCCAACGCGGGCGATAGCGGCCTCTACTTCGGCCTCGGTGTACAGGCAGTCAGCCTCTCGCATGACTTGACGGATATGCTCGAGATCAGCGGACATGGCGCTCTCCAGGGGGCTGCAAATGAGAAAAGCGGGCAAAGGTACGCATCCAAGGGCGTCAGATCAAGCATTTATGGACTAACGTCCAGAATGCCTATAGGACACACGCGGCTGAATAGATTAATCTACCGCGGTTTTTTTGCCCGCCCCCCGGAGCTTTTCCTATGCCTACCCGTGAGATCCGCCATCCGCTGATCCGTCACAAGCTCGGCCTGATGCGCCGTGCCGATATCAGCACCAAGAATTTCCGCGAACTCGCCCAGGAAGTCGGCACGCTCCTGACCTACGAGGCCACCAAAGACCTGCCACTCGAAACGTACGAGATCGAAGGCTGGTGCGGCAAGGTCCAGGTCGAGAAAATCGCCGGCAAGAAGATTACTGTAGTACCGATCCTGCGCGCCGGCATCGGCATGCTCGACGGCGTGCTCAGCCTGATTCCCGGCGCCAAGGTCAGCGCCGTGGGTGTTGCTCGCAATGAAGAAACCCTCGAAGCGCACACCTACCTGGAAAAACTGGCACCGGAAATCGACGAGCGCCTGGCGCTGATCATCGACCCGATGCTGGCCACCGGCAACTCGATGGTCGCCACCATCGACCTGCTGAAGAAAGCCGGTTGCAAGGATATTCGCGCCATGGTTCTGGTGGCCGCTCCCGAAGGTATCGACACCGTCGAGAAAGCTCACCCGGACGTGCAGATCTACACCGCCTCGATCGACGAGCGCCTGAACGAACACGGCTACATCATCCCGGGCCTGGGCGATGCCGGCGACAAGATCTTCGGTACCAAGCAGAAGGACGCCTGAACATGCAGGATGAGTTCAACGACCCGCTCTGGCGTCAGGTCGTCTCTGGCGCGCAGATGCTCTTTGTAGCCTTTGGTGCGCTGGTGCTGATGCCACTGATCACCGGCCTCGACCCGAATGTCGCGCTGTTCACCGCAGGTTTGGGAACTCTGCTGTTTCAGGTAGTCACTGGCCGTCAGGTACCGGTGTTCCTTGCTTCGAGTTTCGCCTTCATCACCCCGATCATTCTCGCCAAGGGCCAGTTCGGCCTGGCCGAGACCATGGGCGGGGTCATGGCGGCCGGTTTTGTCTACACCTTCCTCGGCCTGGCCGTGAAGATCAAAGGCACGGGCTTCATCGACCGCCTGCTGCCACCGGTAGTCATCGGCCCGGTGATCATCTCGATCGGTCTGGCCATGGCTCCGATTGCCGCCAACATGGCAATGGGCAAGGCCGGTGACGGCACCGAGCTGCTGCCCTATGGCACCGCCATGATGATCTCCATGCCGGCGCTGCTGACCACCCTGATCGTCGCCGTGTTCGGCAAGGGCATCTTCCGCCTGGTGCCGATCATTGCCGGCGTGCTGGTCGGCTTTGCCTTGTCGTTCTACTTCGGTGTGGTCGATACCGCCAAGATTGCCGCCGCGCCCTGGCTGGCCGTGCCGCACTTCACCGCACCGGCATTCAACTGGCAGGCGATCCTGTTCATTGTGCCCGTCGCCCTGGCGCCGGCCATCGAGCATATCGGCGGCGTAATCGCTGTAGGTAGCGTGACCGGTCGGGATTACCTGAAAAAGCCAGGCCTGCACCGCACCCTGCTCGGTGACGGTATCGCCACCACCACTGCCGGTCTGTTCGGCGGCCCGCCCAACACCACCTATGCCGAAGTCACTGGCGCGGTGATGCTGACCAAGAACTACAACCCGAAGATCATGACCTGGGCGGCGGTTTTCGCCATCACCCTGGCATTCATCGGCAAGTTCGGCGCCCTGCTGCAAAGCATTCCGGTACCGGTCATGGGCGGCATCCTCTGCCTGCTGTTCGGCTCGATTGCGGCGGTGGGCATGAACACCATGATCCGCCACAAGATCGACCTGAGCGAAGCGCGCAACCTGGTGATCGTTTCGGTGACGCTGGTGTTCGGCATTGGCGGCGTGCTGGTCGGCAGCGGTACCGGCCCGGACGATTGGGGCCTCAAAGGCATCGCCCTGTGTGCGGTGGTGGCGATTGCCCTGAACCTGCTGCTGCCGGGCAATGACGGCTGGAAGAAAAAGATAGAGGAATAAAAGCATCGCGGGGGAGAAAACCCCCCCCCGAATTCCCCATATCCCCCCTGTTGGGGGGGTTTTTCC
>NZ_JBMOWO010000142.1:0-29735 GCF_049310525.1 Pseudomonas sp. GZD-222 | reverse complement strand
AGCATCGCGGGGCAAGCCCGCTCCCACAGGTTCAATGATATCCGCTGTGGGAGCGGGCTTGCCCCGCGAGTGGCCTCAAGCTGTTTCGCACATTCCTTTCAACGCCTGCACCCACTGCGGGTGATCGTTCAGGCACGGTACCAGCACCAACTCCTCCCCGCCTGCCGCCACAAACTGCTCACGCCCGCGATCGCCGATCTCTTCCAGGGTCTCGATGCAGTCGGCAACAAACGCCGGGCACATCACCAGCAGCTTCTTCACCCCTGACTTACCCAGCTCATCCAGACGGGTTTCGGTATAGGGTTCGATCCATTTCGCCCGACCCAAGCGGGACTGGAACGACACCGACCACTTGCCATCCGGTATCCCCATCTGCTTCGCGAACGCCTGAGCAGTACGCAGGCACTGGCCGCGATAGCAGACCGCAAGCATCTCGGGAGACGAATCCCGGCAGCAGTCCTCGGCCTGGAAATCATGCACGCCTGTTGGATCGAGCTTCTTCAGATGGCGCTCAGGCAATCCATGGAAACTCATCAACAGGTGATCATAATCCTGCTCAAGATACGGCCGGGCGCTTTCCACCAGGGCCTCTATGTACTCCGGCTGATCATAGAAAGGCCGCAACACCGCCATCTCCAGCGGCAACTGATGCTCGGCCACTACCTGCCGGGCCTGCTCGACCACCGTGGTCACGGTGCTGTCGGCGAACTGTGGATAAAGCGGCGCCAGGGTGACCTTGCGCACGCCTTGTGCGGCAAGACGCTGCAATACCGTCGGCAAGGAAGGCTCGCCATAACGCATGGCAATTTCCACCGGCCCCTGGCTCCACTGCGCACGCATTGCGGCCTGCAAGCGGCGGGTCAATACCACCAGTGGTGAGCCCTCATCCCACCAGATAGAGGCATAGGCATGGGCCGACTGCTCAGGTCGCTTGACCAGGATCAGCGACACCAGCAAGCGCCGCACCGGCCAGGGCAGGTCAATGACGTACGGGTCCATCAGAAACTGATTGAGGTAGCGGCGCACATCGGCCACCGATGTGGAGGCCGGGGAACCCAGGTTGACCAGCAGCAGAGCGTGATCGGTCATGCAACGTCCTATTTCAGAGGCGACTGGACAACTCATCCAGGGCCGATTGCAGATCATTGAAGCGGAATGTGAAACCTGCAGCGAGCAAACGCACCGGGCGCGCCCGCTGCCCGCCCAGCAGCAGCGTCGACAGCTCACCCAGGCCGGCCTTTAGCACCAGTGCCGGCAACGGCATGAAGGCGGGACGATGCAGGGCTCGCCCCAGGCGCCTGGCAAACTCGCGGTTACGCACCGGCTCCGGGGCGCAGGCATTATAAGGACCGCTGGCGTCCTTGTGCTGCAAGAGAAAATCAATCAGGGCGATCTGGTCATCTATATGCACCCACGGCATCCATTGCCGGCCATCGCCAATCGGCCCGCCCAGGCCCAGTTTGAACGGCAAACGCAGACGCGACAAAAAGCCGCCTTCGCTGGACAGCACCAACCCCGTACGCACCAGCACCACACGAATGCCCAAGGCCTGGGCGTGTAGTGCGGTTTCTTCCCAGGCAATGCACAGCTGACTGGCAAAGTCTTCTTTGACCGGCTGCGAGGCCTCGGTCAGCTCACGTTCACCACCGTCGCCATACCACCCTACCGCCGACCCGGAAATCAGCACCTCAGGGCGCTGTTGGCGGCTTTCAAGCCAGGCCAGCAATTGTTCGGTAAGGGTGATCCGGCTGCTCCAGAGCACCGCTCGCCGGCGCGTACTCCAGGGGCGATCGGCAATTGGCGCCCCGGCCAGATTGATCACCGCATCGATCGGGTCGTCCTCACTCAATGCCTCGAGCCGGGCGATCCCTTGCACACCGACACCACACAATTTACCCACCTGCTCAGGGCGCCGACTCCAGACCGTCAGGCGATGCCCTTGCGCCAACCAGCGCTGGCAAAGCTGTTGACCTATCAATCCCGTACCGCCGGTCAGCAATATATGCATGACTGTGTCCTCACATGGCGCACCCTGGTCTATTTTTAAGATCAAGGCACTTTTTTGACCGAACACGCTCGGATAAACATAGGCCAACCTGCGATAACAAAAAGAAAGCATCTTATACACAGATAGATATTTGTATAGGTTTGTCCGGTAGCGTAGCCTGCAACCAGAGGTTCGAAGAGGCCATCATGACTGTACCTATTGCCATCATCGGTGCCGGTATCGCCGGATTGTCAGCCGCCCAGGCCCTGCAAAAAGCCGGGCAGACCGTCCACTTGTTCGACAAGGGGCACGGCAGCGGCGGCCGCATGGCCAGCAAACGCAGTGACGCTGGCGCCCTGGACCTCGGCGCCCAGTACTTCACGGCCCGCGACCGGCGCTTTGTCGAGCAGGTTCAGCAATGGGTCGCTGCCGGCTGGGTCGCAGAATGGAAACCTCAACTCTACAACTACCACGACGGCGTCCTCAGTCCGTCACCGGACGAGCAGATCCGCTGGGTCGGGGTACCGCGCATGAGCGCCATCACGCGCGGCTTGCTCAAGGACGTCACGGTCAATTTCAGTTGCCGAATCGCCGAGGTGTATCGCGGCCAGAAGTACTGGCACCTGCAGGACACCGATGGTTGCAGTCATGGCCCGTTCAGCCGTGTGGTGGTGGCGGTACCCGCCCCGCAGGCGACTCAGTTGCTGAGCGCCACACCCAAGCTTGCCGCAACGGCAGCCGGGGTACAGATGGACCCGACCTGGGCGATTGCCCTGGCCTTCGACACCCCGCTCGATACGCCGATGCAGGGTTGTTTCGTACAGGACAGCTCCCTCGACTGGCTGGCACGCAACCGCAGCAAACCGGGGCGTGACGAGCATATGGATACCTGGGTCCTGCACGCCACCTCGAGCTGGAGCAAGCAGCACATAGACCTGAGCAAGGAAGCGGTGATCGAGCAACTTCTCGGCGACTTTGCCGAGCTGGTTGGCTGTGTCGTTCCTGCGCCGAATTTCTCCCTGGCCCATCGCTGGCTCTACGCCCGCCCGGCCAGCCACCATGAATGGGGCGCCCTGGCCGACGCCGATCTGGGCCTCTATGCCTGTGGCGACTGGTGCCTGTCCGGACGTGTCGAAGGCGCCTGGCTCAGCGGCCAGGAAGCGGCGCGGCGGCTGCTCGAACACCTGGAATGAACGCCCTGGAATCCGACTCCAGCGCGCCCCTCCTACATTAATCTGCTCCACAAAAGCTGTACAATTTTATTGACTTGTACAAACTTGTTCCTATGATAATCCTGTACATGATTTTTTCGCTGTACAAGATAATCTGGAACTCGCCATGGCCTCCGCCGACACCGCTCGCAAGCCCAGAATTGCCATCAGCGCCTGCCTGACTGGTGCCGAGGTTCGTTATAACGGTGGCCATAAAGCTTCGCGCCTGTGCAAAGAGGTGCTCGCCCAGCACTTCGATTTCGTCCCGATCTGCCCGGAAATGGCCATTGGTCTCGGCGTACCGCGCGCTCCCATTCGCCTGGTGGGCGATCCCGCCGACCCGCAAGCAGTCGCCAGCCACGATCCCGCACTTGATCTCTCTGGCCCGCTACGCGCCTACGGGCAACAGATGGCCACCGACCTCACAGACATCTGCGGCTACA
Source organism: Pseudomonas sp. GZD-222 (assembly GCF_049310525.1). NCBI lineage: Bacteria > Pseudomonadati > Pseudomonadota > Gammaproteobacteria > Pseudomonadales > Pseudomonadaceae > Pseudomonas > Pseudomonas sp. GZD-222. The sequence continues at coordinate 26,094 of NZ_JBMOWO010000142.1, read as the reverse complement.
TCTTCATGCACAAGTCACCGTCGTGCGGACTGGAGCGGGTCAAGGTCTATAAAGCCAACGGCTCTCCCGCCCACGAAGGCGGCCGGGGCCTGTATGCCGCCGCGTTTTGCCGGCAACGTCCGGATGTGCCGGTCGAAGAGGATGGCCGACTGTGCGACCCGGTCCTGCGCGAGAACTTCATTACCCGGGTGTACGCCTACGCCGATTGGCAGCAACTGCAAAGCGAAGGGCTCAGCCGCGGTGCCCTGATCGCCTTCCATGCCCGTTACAAGTACCAACTGATGGCCAACAATCCAGAGCAGTACAAGGCACTGGGCAAACTGCTGGGCAGCATGACCCGAGACGATGACCCGCGGGTGCTCGGCCCTCACTACTTCAGTCAACTGATGCTCGCGTTGCGGCGTTGCGCCAGCCGCGGCAACCACAGCAATGTGTTACTGCACCTGAGCGGCTACCTGCGCAAGGCACTGAGCCAGGATGACCGCGAGGAATTTCATCACCTGATCAATCAGTACCACGCTGGCATCGTGCCGCTGGTGGTACCCCTGACGCTGCTCAAGCATCACTTGCGCACCCACCCCGATCCCTACTTGCTGCAACAGGTCTACCTACAACCGCATCCGCAAAGCCTGGGCCTGCGCAATGCAATCTGAACAAGCGCTGCTACCCATTCGCGAGGTGACGCGACTGACCGGCGTCAATCCTGTCACCCTGCGCGCCTGGGAGCGACGTTATGGCCTGGTCATTCCACAGCGCACTGGCAAGGGGCACCGTCTGTATAGCCAGGAACATGTCCAGCGCATCCAGCAAATCCTGCGCTGGCTGAACCACGGCGTTGCCGTAGGCCAGGTCAAGGCACTACTCGACAGCACCGCGAGCGAACCCGGCACAACGACCAACAGCAGCTGGACACCGTTGCGCGAGAACCTGGTCGAAGCCATCGCCAACCTGGCCGAATCCCGCCTCGACCAGCAGTTGAATCAAGCCATGGCGCTCTACCCCGCCGCGACCCTGTGCGAGCAGCTGTTGATGCCGCTGTTGAAGGCGCTGGAACTGCGCTGGCAGGGGCAGTTCGCTGCACGCCTGGAGCAGGTGTTCTTCTATTCCTGGCTACGCAGCAAGCTCGGCGCCCGGACTTACCACAACAATCATCAACTCAGCGGCGCACCACTGCTGCTGGTAAACGGCACGCCCCTGACCTTTGATCCACACCTGTGGATGTGCGCATGGCTGGCCAGTGATGCGGGCTGTCCGCTATCAGTGCTGGACTGGGATTTACCCGCCAATGAGCTGGCTGTCGCCGTCGTGCGGATACGGCCACGGGCCTTGTTGCTGTGCATTGGCCAGGCCATCAACCTACGCCAGCTTGAACGCAACCTGGCCGCTATCAATATTCCGAAACTCCTGAGTGGCAGCGCGGTCAGCATCCATAAGGAGGCTATCGAGGACTGGTCGCTCGCCGACCTGCATCTGTTCGACACCCCGCTGGATGTGCTGCATGGCTTGCAACGACTGCAGCTGTTGCAAGGGCATCTGTCATGAAGGCAACCGCTGTTAACCGAGGAACACCATGCAACTGATCTGGCTGCGCAGCGACCTGCGCGTGGACGACAACACTGCGTTGTCTGCCGCCTGCGCACAGGGGCCGACCCTGGCGGTGTGGCTGATCAGTGCGCAGCAGTGGCGCAGCCATGATGATGCCCCGTGCAAAATCGATTTCTGGTTGCGCAACCTGGCGGTACTGAAGGAGCGCCTGGCCACTCTGAACATCCCGTTGCTGGTGCGCGAGGCCGACACCTGGGAGCACGCCCCTGACGTGCTGATGCAGCTCTGCCGCGAACATCAGGTGCAGGCGCTGCACCTGAATGAAGAATACGGCGTCAACGAAAGTCGCCGCGATCAGGCCGTCAGCGAGCGGCTAAAGCAGGAGGGCATTGCCGTGCATTGCCACCTGGACCAGTTGTTGTTCAAACCCGGTAGCATCCTCACACGCACCGGTGGTTACTTTCAGGTCTTTGGCCAGTTTCGCAAGGCCTGTCACCAGCGTTTGCACATGAGCCTGCCCCACCTGCAAGCCCCGCTGGCACCTCAGGCAGCGCTCGCGATTGTCAGCGACGAAGTTCCCGTCCAGGTGTCAGGTTTCGAGCCTCCACCGACCAGCCTGCGCGAGCTCTGGCCAGCCGGCGAAACCGAGGCCGATGCACGCCTGCAGCGATTTATCGATGAGGCCGTTGATGACTACCAGCAGCAACGCGACTTGCCTGCTGTTGCCGGCACCAGCCAGCTTTCGCCGTATCTCGCGGCGGGCGTGGTTTCCCCGCGCCAGTGCCTGCTGCGCGCCCTGGCCCACAACTACGGCGAGTTTGACAGTGGCAATGCCGGACTATTGACCTGGATCAACGAACTGCTTTGGCGTGAGTTCTATAAACATATTCTCAGTGGTTACCCTCGCGTATCAAAGCATCGGGCTTTCCGCCAGGAAACCGAAGCACTTCCCTGGCGCCATGCACCCGATGAGTTGAAAGCCTGGCAGCAAGGCCGCACCGGTATCCCGATCATTGACGCGGCCATGCGCCAACTGCTCGCCACCGGCTGGATGCACAACCGGCTAAGGATGATCGTGGCAATGTTCCTGACCAAGAACCTGCTCATCGACTGGCGTGATGGGGAGCGTTTCTTCATGCGTCACCTGATTGATGGCGACCTGGCAGCCAACAATGGCGGCTGGCAGTGGAGTGCCTCCACCGGCACCGATGCGGTGCCCTACTTTCGGATATTCAATCCGCTCACCCAATCCCGGCGCTTCGACAGCCGAGGCGACTTCATCAGGACCTGGCTACCGGAACTGGCTGACTCCGATGAAAAAAACATTCATAACCCGGTGTCATCTACAGATCTATTTGTTACAACTAGCTATCCACAACCCATCGTGGACCTCTGTAGCAGTCGCCAGCGCGCCTTGAATGCTTTCAAGAATTTATCCACGCGGCAGGTTGAGGAATCGCCCCTTGAATACCACTGTCTGTAAACGTGCCTGGGTTACCGGTGCGAGTAGCGGCCTGGGATTGGCACTGGTCGAACATTTGCTGGAGCAAGGTGCACGGGTAGCCGCCAGCGGCCGGGCCAGTGAAGCCTTGCAGGACTTGAGCCTGCAATACCGCGAGCAATTGCTGGTAATCGACAGCAACCTCAGTGAGCAGCTTGAGGCGCAGCAAGCAGCCAGGCAGATCACTGATCGCTGGGACGCGCTTGATTGCCTGATAATCAACGCCGGGACATGCGACTATCTGCCGATGGATACGCCAGCTGCAGCGATTTTCGAAGGCATTGTCAGCAGTAACTTCAGCGTCACCCGGCATTGCCTGGAAAGTGCCTTGCCGCTGCTGCAACGTGGTCACTCGCCTCAAGTGGTCGCTATTCTCAGCCGCTATTCATCGCTGCAGCTGGGTGAACCCAGCCAGCCGGCTACAGCGGACAACAGCTTGTTGCAGTTTCTGGACAGCCTGCGTGCCACCCTTAACGTTCAGACCGTAGACCTGACGGTGATTGCGCCACTTAACTTGAAGTTCCCGCAGGTTCCGACAAAAGTCATTCCGGAACAATGGACCGCGACAAGCGCTGCAGAGGTCATCCTCAACCATCTGCCCGAGCACTCGGACAATCTGGTTCTGGAAGCGCTGCAGCTGAACAATCTCTGGCCTCTGCCCAAGTAACGTTTTCGGCCCTGCCGCCATGCAGGGCCGAAGCAGGGATTACAGTGGCATGCGGTAATGAAGTGCGTAACTTTCAACCCCGTCGTTACGCGATTGCATCCCGGCATTGGAGTAGTGAATAGCGCGCACGCCAACTTCATGTCCACCGGCAAAACGCAGACCGAAGCCGATGCGGTCTTCGAACTGGAAAGATGACCCCAGCTTGTTGTCTTCGATCTCCGTACTGGAGAACGCTGCCACCCCGATACCGGCCTCAATATAAGGTTTGACCGACTCACCGGCAAATTCGTAGACGAACACCGGAGCAAAGGAAAGACTGTTGTTACTTGCCGTCTCGTCACCCTGCCAATAGGTGTATCCAGCGTCCCAATAACCGGTCAGCCGCCCCGTGCTGGTTTGCCACCAACTAACGTCCCAATTCGATTGCAGACCCAGGCGATAGGTCATGGTCGAATCGCCGGTCTGCCCAACCGAAAACGAAATATCTGCTGCTTGAGTGGTAAACGATTGCCCCAGGGTCACGGCCGCAAGTGCGGCCAAACAAAGCAGTTTCTTCATGAGAAACGTCCTTTTTCCTAATGCTAATGTTGGTTCTTCTGTCTCGCTGGACAAAATTATAGAAACCGGTGGCGCAACGTTAGTTCATCAGAATGTCAGTGCTTATCGCACTTTCTACACAGTGAAGCTTCGCACACTGTCAGATTTATTCCACAAGATTGGAAGTATCTTTCGCAAATGTTCCGGGCTCGCACTTGTCCAGAATTGCGCATCGCGCGCCGGCCCTTCGGCCAGCAATTGCCGCTCGCCCAGCAGCCGTTGCAACTGGCGGGCGACCGCTGCACCCGTGTCAATAATGGCAATGGAGGACGGCACCATTTGCGCCAGCAGCGGCTTGAGGAAAGGGTAATGCGTGCACCCCAGAATCAAGGTGTCGCAACCGGCATCAAGCAAGGGCCGCAAATACCCCTGAAGCAAGTCACGCAGGGTCGGACTGCCCAGATCCCCGGCTTCGATACACTCGACCAGCCCTGGGCAAGGCTGTGTCACTACGCGAACGTCGTTGGCAAAACGATCGAGCAGGGCAGCAAACTTGGCGCTCTGCAGCGTGCCGGTGGTGGCCAGCACACCGACCACGCCACTGCGGGTCGCGGCAGCGGCAGGTTTTACCGCAGGTTCCATGCCCACCAATGGCCAGTGCGGATACTGCTCGCGCAGATCGGCGACCGCAGCGACGGTGGCAGTGTTACAGGCAAGCACCATGGCCTTGGCGCCCTGCTCGCGAAAAAACTCGGCGACCAAGCGGCAGCGCTGGCGGATGAACTCAGGGGATTTCTCGCCATAGGGGATGTTTCCGCAGTCGGCGACGTACAGCAGCGATTCATGAGGTAGCAAGCGCTGGATTTCGGCCAACACCGACAAACCACCCACACCGGAATCAAAGACGCCGACCGGCGCTGCTGCCAGCTCAGTCATCGTGCCCGCCACAGACGCTACAGCCCGGATCGCGCTTGACGCGCAACTCGCGAAAACGACTGCCAAGGGCATCGATCAGCAGCAACCGGCCCACTAGCGGCTGACCAAATCCGGCCAGCAGCTTGAGCGCCTCCAGAGCCTGCAAGCTGCCCACCAAACCTACTAGTGGACCGACGACCCCTGCTTCGCTGCAAGTCAGTTCGGCTTCACTGCCATGACCATAGAGACAGTGGTAGCACGGGCTTTCAGGGCGCCGCGGATCGAACACCGACAACTGCCCTTCCAGGCGAATCGCCGCACCACTGACCAGTGGTTTGCGCTGCGCCACGCAGGCCGCATTGACCGCCTCGCGGGTGGCGAAGTTATCGGTGCAGTCGAGCACCAGATCCACCGCCTGCACGGCAGCCGCCAGAGAGTCTTCATCCAGGGCACTACGATGGGCGAGCAGACGGACTTCAGGGTTGATCGCCTGCAAGCGGGTCAACGCCGAGTCGACCTTGCTCAGCCCCACCGAGGAAGTGTCATGCAACACCTGACGCTGCAGGTTGGTCAGGTCGACCGTGTCGAAATCCGCCAGGTGCAGCTCACCGATACCCGCCGCCGCCAGGTACATCGCCACGGGCGAACCCAGGCCGCCAAGACCGACAATTAATACCCGGCTGCCTTTGAGCCGCAGTTGACCGTCGATATCGACCTGAGCCAGGAGGATCTGCCGGCTGTAGCGCAACAGCTCCTGATCACTCAGCACGACAGTCGCCCCAGGCTGATACGTTCATGACCGCCCAGATCGATGCGGCTTTCGATTTGCTCAAAGTCGTGCTGAGCCAGCAACTCGCGCACCGCAGCGGCCTGATCGTAACCATGCTCGAGCAGTAACCAGCCACCCGGCAGCAGGTGTGCGGGCGCCTGGCTGATGATGATGCGCAGGTCGTCCAGACCATCGGCACCGGCCACCAGCGCACTGCTCGGCTCAAAACGCACATCGCCGGCCACCAGGTGGGGATCTTCGGCAGCGATGTAAGGCGGGTTACTGACGATCAGGTCAAAGCGCTCGCCGGCGACAGAGTCGAACCAGTGACTGCTGCGCACCTGGACGTTGTTCAACTGCAGGCGCTGGCGATTGCGCTCGGCCAGGGCCACGGCTTCAAGGACGCGGTCCACCGCCACGACCTGCCACTGGGCGCGCTCGCTGGCCAGGGCCAGGGCAATGGCACCCGTGCCGGTGCCCAGATCGAGGACGCGCACCGGGGTCAGCGGCAACAGCTCAAGGGCCGTCTCCACCAGCAATTCGGTATCCGGACGCGGAATCAGGGTATGCGGCGCCACTTCCAGGTCCAGGTTCCAGAAACCTTGCTGACCGAGGATATACGCCACCGGCTCGCCGCTACGCCGACGCTGCAGATACTCGGCAAAGGTCAACGCCGCTTCGCTGCTGACAATCCGCTCCGGCCAGGTATGCAGATAGCTACGCGACTTGCCGATGGCGGCGGCCAACAGCAATTCCACATCCAGGCGCGCCGTCGGCGAATCCGGTAGCTCCGCAGCGCGGAGCAGACTGGCGATAATCGTCATTTACTCACCCAGTGCAGCCAGTTGATCAGCCTGATACTCAGCCAGCAGCGGCTCGATCACGGCGTCCACACCACCGGCCAGAACATCATCCAGCGAATACAAGGTCAGGTTGATACGGTGATCGGTCACCCGGCCTTGTGGATAGTTGTAAGTACGAATCCGCTCGGAACGGTCGCCCGAGCCCACCAGCAGCTTACGCTCGCTGGCGATTGCATTCTGTGCGGCGCTGGTCTGCATGTCGTTGAGTTTGGCCGACAGCCAGGACATCGCCCGTGCGCGGTTCTTGTGCTGGGAACGTTCTTCCTGGCACTCGACCACAATACCGGTAGGCAAGTGAGTGATGCGCACCGCCGAGTCGGTTTTGTTGATGTGCTGACCACCCGCGCCGGAAGCACGGTAGGTATCCACGCGCAAGTCCGCCGGGTTGATCTCGATCGCCACATGCTCGTCAGGCTCGGGCAGTACTGCCACGGTGCAGGCCGAGGTGTGGATGCGGCCCTGGGATTCAGTTTCCGGCACGCGCTGAACGCGGTGCGCACCGGACTCGAACTTCAGCTTGCCATAGACATAATCACCCTCGACCCGGGCGATGATCTCTTTGTAGCCGCCGTGTTCACCCTCGTTCTCCGAGAGAATTTCCAGACGCCAGCCACGTCGCTCGGCGTAGCGCGAATACATACGGAACAAGTCGCCGGAAAAGATCGCCGCTTCATCACCACCGGTACCGGCGCGGATCTCCAGGAACACGTTGCGCCCATCGTTGGGGTCCTTGGGCAACAGCATGCGTTGCAACTGGTTTTCCAGCCCGACCAGTTGCTCTTTGGCTTCACGCACTTCTTCCACGGCCATTTCCCGCAGGTCAGGGTCGCTGTCCTTGAGCAGCGCCTGGGCGCCAGCCAGGTCATCCTGCACCTTGCGCCACTGGGCGTAGGTCGCAGCCACGGGCTCGACTTCGGCATATTCACGGGAATAGGCGCGAAAGCGGGTCTGGTCGGAAATGACTTCGGCATCACCCAGCAGGGCGGTCAATTCCTCGAAACGGTCCTGGAGCGTGTCCAGCTTATTGAGCAGCGACGCTTTCATTGCGGGGTTTTATCCGTGGTTCCCTCATTGAGGGCAAAGAGTTCCTGAGCCATGGCCAGCGCATCGAGGCGGCCTTCAGCAGAGAGCTTTTTCAATTGCACACTGGGTGCATGGAGCAATTTGTTGGTCAACCCGCGCGCCAGTTGCACCAGCACCTCTTCGGCACTGCCACCATTGGCCAGCAGACGCTGGGCCTTTTGCAATTCTTCGTCACGCAAGCGCTCGCTCTGCTGCCGATACGCCTTGAGCACATCCACCGCGGCCAGCTCACGCAGCCGCAGCATGAAATCTTCGGCGCCCACCGAGACCAGCTCTTCGGCAGCCTGGGCCGCGCCCTGGCGGCTCTTGAGGTTCTCGGCGACGACATCGTGCAGGTCATCGACGGTATACAGGTACACGTCGTCCAGCTCACCAACTTCTGGCTCGATGTCGCGCGGCACGGCGATATCGACCATGAAGATCGGCTTGTGCCGGCGCTGCTTCAACGCGCTTTCCACCGCGCCCTTGCCGAGGATTGGCAACTGGCTGGCCGTGGAACTGATAACAATGTCGCTATTAACCAGTTCTTGCGGAATATCTGCCAGCAGCACGGCATGTGCGCCGAACTGCGCCGCCAGGGTACTGGCGCGCTCCAGCGTGCGGTTGGCCACCACAATACGCCGTACGCCCTGCTCGTGCAGGTGCCGCGCCACCAGGGTAATGGTTTCTCCCGCACCGATCAGCAGTGCCTGGCTACGACCCAGGTCACTGAAAATCTGCTTGGCCAGGCTGACGGCAGCAAAGGCCACCGACACCGGGTTCTCACCAATAGCCGTATCGGTCCGCACCTGCTTTGCGGCACTGAAAGTCGCCTGAAACAGACGGCCAAGCAGCGGACCGATGGTACCGGCTTCGCGGGCCACGGCGTAGGCAGACTTCATCTGCCCGAGGATCTGCGGCTCGCCAAGTACCAGCGAGTCGAGCCCGGACGCCACCCGCATCATGTGCCGGACTGCATCATGATCTTCGTGGATATAGGCACTGGCGCGCAGCTCATCGAGGCTCAGCTGATGATATTCGGCCAACCAGCGCAGAATGCTCTCTGCTGCCAGGTGATCCTGCTCTATATAGAGTTCGCTACGGTTACAGGTCGAAAGGATCGCAGCCTCGCGGCTGGCGGTCAGTCGGCAGAGCTGCTGCAAGGCGTCCACCAGCTGCTCAGGAGTAAACGCCACGCGCTCGCGTACGTCTACCGAGGCAGTCTTATGGTTGATACCGAGGGCAAGAAAGGCCATGCAAGGTCGCTGATAATGACGGGAAGCCGATAATTGTCCTACTTCGCAGGTTTCAGAACAACCACCGCTCGCTATTGTCTCTATAGTCTACCTCTACCGAGACCTTCGCTTATGGGTTTGCCCCGACGCTTGTGTCATGATGATCCGACCGCTGGTAAGCCGCCCAAATCCTCATTATGAATAGATCCTACGCGTTGTTCCTTGCCTTTGCCCTGCTCCAGGGCTGTCAGACCCTGGCCCCCGATTCGACGGACACCCAGGCGCCTGCCGTCGATGCCGCGCAGCAGCCGGAAAAGCCTGTGGTCTATGGATCGTTCAGCCAGGAAACCGTCTTCAACCTGTTGAGCGCGGAGCTTGCCGGCCAGCGCAATCGCTTCGACATTGCCCTGGACAACTATGTCAGTGAAGCGATCAAAACCCAGGATCCTGGTGTTTCCGAGCGCGCCTACCGCATTGCCGAGTACCTGGGCGCTGATCAACCCGCGCTGGATACCGCGCTGATCTGGGCGAAAAACGACCCGGACAACCTCGACGCCCAACGCGCTGCGGCCATCCAGCTGGCCCGGGCTGGCCGCTACGATGACTCCATGGTCTATATGGAGAAAGTGCTACAAGGCAAAGGCGACACTCATTTCGACTTTTTGGCGCTGTCGGCCGCTGAAACCGACCAGGACACCCGCGATGGCTTGCAGAAGAGCTTCGATCGCCTGCTGAAAAAATACCCTGACAACGGTCAGCTGGTGTTCGGCAAGGCCTTGCTGCTGCAACAGGATGGCAACTCCAATGCGGCGTTGACCCTGCTTGAGGAGCATCCGCCAGAAGAAGGCGAGATCGCCCCGGTGCTGTTGCGCTCGCGCCTGCTGCAAAGCGTCGGCCGTGGCGAAGAAGCCCTGCCGCTGCTGCAGAAAACCATCCGCCAGTACCCAGACGACAAGCGTCTGCGCCTGACCTATGCCCGTACCCTGGTGGAACAGGATCGCCTGGACGACGCCAAGATCGAGTTTTCCAGCCTGGTCGAGCAGTACCCGGATGACGATGAACTGCGTTATTCCCTGGCCCTCATTTGCCTGGAAACCAAAAACTGGGACGAAGCCGCCGGCTATCTGCAAGAGCTGATCGAGCGCGACAGCCACGTCGACTCGGCGCACCTGAACCTGGGCCGCATCCATGAAGAACGTAACCAGCCGCAAGCAGCCCTGGACGAGTACGCCCAGGTCGGCCCAGGCAACGATTACCTGCCGGCGCAACTGCGCCAGGCCGATATCCTCGTTGCCAATGGCCGCAGCAGCGAAGCCTCGCGGCGCCTGGCACTGGCCCGCGACACCCAGCCCGACTATGCCATCCAGCTGTACCTGATCGAGGCCGAGGCCCTGGGCAACAACGACAAGGATGCACAGGCCCTGCAAGTGCTGGAACAAGCACTGAAGCAATACCCCGACGACAACAACCTGTTGTACACCCGCGCCATGCTGGCGGAAAAGCGCAACGACCTGGCCCAGATGGAAAAGGATTTGCGCAGCATCATCGCCCGCGAACCGGAAAACGCCATGGCCCTCAACGCCCTGGGCTACACCCTGGCCGATCGCACCACCCGCTATGCCGAAGCCAAGGCATTGATCGACAAGGCCCATCAGATCAATCCGGACGATCCCGCGGTGCTCGACAGCCTGGGCTGGGTCAACTACCGCATGGGCAATCTCGACGAAGCCGAGCGCCTGCTGCGCCAGGCCCTGGAGCGTTTTCCCGACCATGAAGTCGCCGCCCACCTGGGTGAAGTACTCTGGTCCAATGGTAAGCGCCGCGAAGCACGGCAGATCTGGGCCAAAGCCTTCGAAGCCCAACCTGACAGCCCTATCCTGCGCAAGACCGTCTTGCGCCTGACCGGATCCGAGACTCTTTAAGCCTATGTTTTTGCGCCACTGCATCACTTTCAGCCTGATCGCCCTGCTCGCCGGCTGTGCCGGCTTCGGTTCCCGCGAGGCCCTTCAGGGCCAGGGCAGCCCACAACTGTGGCGCGAACACAAACAACAGCTGAGCACCCTGGACGGCTGGCAGATCAACGGCAAGGTCGGCATCCGCGCGCCCAAAGACTCCGGCAGCGGCACGTTGTTCTGGCTGCAACGCCAGGACTATTACGACATTCGCCTGTCCGGCCCGCTGGGTCGTGGCGCTGCACGCCTGACCGGCCGCCCGGGCGGTGTCGTCCTCGAGGTTGCCAACCAGGGCCGTTTCGAGGCGAAAAGCCCGGAAGCCCTGCTGGAAGAACAGCTCGGCTGGGAGCTGCCGGTATCGCACCTGGTCTGGTGGGTACGTGGCCTGCCCGCACCGGACAGCAAGAGCCAGTTGACCCTGGGCAGCGACAGTCGCCTGGCCAGCCTCAAGCAGGATGGCTGGGATGTGCAGTACCTGAGCTATACCGAACAGAACGGCTACTGGTTGCCCGAGCGCCTCAAGCTGCACGGGCAAAATATCGACGTGACCCTGGTGGTCAAGGACTGGCAACCGCGCCAGCTGGGGCACTGATATGACCCGGTTGACCCTGCCGGCCCCGGCCAAACTCAATCTGATGCTGCACATTCTTGGTCGCCGCGCCGATGGCTACCATCTGCTGGAAACGCTCTTCCAGTTTCTCGACTACGGCGATGAGCTGTCGTTTGCCGTGCGCGAAGACGGCGAAATCCGCCTGCACAGCGACATCGAAGGCGTTCCCCATGACAGCAACCTGATCGTCAAGGCCGCACTTAAACTGCAGGCCCTGACCGGCTGCAGTAAAGGGGCCGATATCTGGCTGAAAAAAATCCTGCCCATGGGCGGCGGCATCGGTGGCGGCAGCTCGGATGCCGCGACCACCCTGCTCGGCCTCAACCATTTGTGGCAGCTTGAATGCAGCGAAGATCAGCTGGCTGAACTGGGCCTGAGCCTGGGCGCAGACGTGCCGGTATTCGTCCGTGGCCATGCGGCTTTCGCCGAAGGTGTCGGTGAAATTCTCACCCCCGCGGACCCGGAAGAACCCTGGTATGTCGTACTGGTTCCGCAAGTATTTGTTAGTACAGCAGAAATTTTTTCACATCCGCAGTTGACACGTGATTCCTTGCCCCTTAAGATGCGCCCCGTTCCCAAGGGAAACAGTCGAAATGACTGCCAACCGGTGGTAGAGCAGAGTTACCCAGAAGTACGTAACTCACTGAGTTTGCTAAGCAAATTCACGGACGCTAGACTTACCGGAACTGGAAGTTGTGTGTTTGGGGCCTTCCCAAGCAAAGCTGAAGCTGATAAAGTTTTGGCCCTTCTTGCAGATACCCAATCAGGATTTGTAGCAAAAGGAAGCAACGTTTCGATGTTGCATCGCAAGCTGCAAAGTCTGCTCTAGGAATCGAGTACCACGTACTCGCAGCAACAGATACAGGGGCGTCGCCAAGCGGTAAGGCAGCAGGTTTTGATCCTGCCATGCGTTGGTTCGAATCCAGCCGCCCCTGCCATTTTCCTATACTCATCCAGGTATACCCTCAGCCTTCAGGTACTGCGCGTGTCCAAGATGATGGTCTTTACGGGGAACGCTAACCCCGATCTGGCTCGGCGTGTCGTACGTCAGCTGCATATCCCTCTCGGTGACGTCTCTGTCGGTAAGTTCTCCGACGGCGAAATCAGCACTGAGATCAATGAAAATGTTCGCGGTAAAGACGTTTTCATTATTCAGCCGACTTGCGCGCCAACCAACGATAATCTGATGGAACTGGTAGTGATGGCTGATGCCTTCCGCCGCTCCTCAGCGTCTCGAATCACAGCCGTGATTCCTTACTTCGGATATGCCCGCCAGGATCGCCGTCCGCGTTCGGCGCGTGTAGCAATCAGCGCCAAAGTCGTTGCTGACATGCTCACCGTCGTGGGTATCGACCGTGTTCTCACTGTCGATCTGCACGCTGACCAAATCCAGGGTTTCTTCGATATTCCGGTAGATAACATCTACGGCTCCCCCGTTCTGGTGGATGACATCGAAGACCAGCGTTTCGAGAACCTCATGATCGTGTCCCCGGACATCGGCGGCGTCGTGCGTGCACGTGCTGTTGCCAAGTCCCTGGGTGTCGATCTGGGTATCATCGACAAACGCCGTGAAAAGGCTAATCACTCCGAAGTGATGCATATCATCGGCGACGTCGAAGGACGTACCTGTATTCTCGTCGACGACATGGTCGACACCGCCGGCACCCTGTGCCATGCGGCCAAGGCCCTGAAAGAACACGGCGCTGCCAAGGTTTACGCCTACTGCACGCACCCTGTCCTGTCGGGTCGGGCGATCGAGAATATCGAGAACTCCGTGCTGGACGAGCTGGTGGTGACCAACACCATCCCGCTGTCCGCTGCCGCACAAGCCTGTGCGCGTATCCGTCAACTGGATATCGCACCGGTTGTTGCTGAGGCGGTTCGCCGCATCAGCAATGAAGAATCGATCAGCGCGATGTTCCGCTGAGGGTTTTTCCCTCGCGAGCCTCTCGTTGACGAAAAGCGCCCCGCCCCAACACCTGTTGTTGGGGCGGGGCTTTTTTGCCCACCCCGTTTGGCGCTGGTCGCAAACGCCTGCGGGAGATGGCTATTTTGGAGATACAAAATGACTGATTTCATCCTGAACGCCCAAGCGCGTACCGACCTGGGGAAAGGTGCGAGCCGCCGCCTGCGTCGTCTCGCCTCTTCCGTTCCTGCTGTAGTTTACGGCGGTGACAAAGAGCCAGTTTCGATCACCATGCTGGCTAAAGAAGTTGCCAAGCTGTTCGAAAACGAAGCTGCTTTCAGCCACGTTATCGAGCTGAACATCGACGGCAAGAAAGAAAACGTCGTTGTTAAAGCCATGCAACGTCACCCAGCCAAGCAGTTCATCATGCACGCTGACTTCGTCCGCGTTGTTGCTGGCCAGAAACTGACCGCCAAAGTACCTGTGCACTTCATCAACGAAGAAGCTCCGGTCAAGAAAGGCGGCGAAATCTCCCACGTTGTGGGCGATATCGAAGTTTCCTGCGAAGCCAAAGACCTGCCTGAGTTCATCGAAGTCGACCTGGCCAACGCCGAAGTCGGCGCGATCATCCACCTGTCGGACCTCAAAGCTCCGAAAGGCGTTGAATTCGTCGCTCTGGCTCACGGTAACGACCTGGCTGTTGCCAACGTTCACGCTCCGCGTGTTGCGCCTGAAGCTGCAGAAGGCGCTGCTGAGTAATCTCAGCACGCCGGCGTTGATCGGGTTACAGTGCCCCGCACTGTAACCCCCAACTCCAAGGAAGAGCCCCTGACGTGACCGCCATCCAACTGATCGTCGGCCTGGGAAACCCTGGCCCCGAATACGAACAGACCCGGCATAACGCAGGGGCTCTTTTCGTAGAACGCATTGCCAGCGCACAGCGTGTCAATCTGACTGCTGACCGCAAGTATTTCGGCCTGACGGCTAAATTCAGCCATCAGGGCAAAGACGTTCGTCTACTGATTCCGACCACCTACATGAACCGTAGCGGCCAAGCCGTTGCTGCACTGGCGAACTTTTTCCGCATCCCGCCAGATGCCATCCTGGTGGCCCACGACGAACTCGACCTGCCCCCCGGCGTCGCCAAGCTCAAGAAAGGCGGCGGCCATGGTGGGCACAACGGCCTGCGCGACATCATTGCGCAGCTCGGCAACAATCAAGACTTTCACCGTCTGCGGCTTGGCATTGGCCACCCCGGTGACAGCAGCAGGGTCTCCGGTTTTGTCCTCGGCAAGGCGCCACGCGCCGAACAGGAAAAGCTGGACGCCAGTATCGATTTTGCCCTCGGCGTGCTGCCGGACATCCTCGCCGGCGATTGGACGCGCGCGATGAGAGAGCTGCACAGCCAGAAGGCCTGACTCTTTGAAGAGGGATTTACCATGGGTTTCAATTGCGGCATCGTCGGTTTGCCCAACGTCGGCAAGTCCACCCTGTTCAACGCCTTGACCAAATCCGGCATCGCGGCAGAGAACTTCCCCTTCTGCACTATCGAGCCGAACAGTGGCATCGTGCCGATGCCTGATGCGCGCCTGGATGCCCTGGCGGCCATCGTCAAGCCGAACCGCGTGCTGCCGACCACCATGGAATTCGTCGACATCGCCGGCCTGGTAGCCGGTGCCTCGAAAGGTGAAGGCCTGGGCAACAAGTTCCTGGCCAACATCCGCGAAACCGACGCCATCGCCCACGTCGTGCGCTGCTTCGAAGACGAGAACGTGATTCACGTCTCCAACAGCGTCGACCCCAAGCGCGACATCGAGATCATCGACCTGGAACTGATCTTCGCCGACCTCGACAGCTGCGAGAAGCAACTGCAAAAGGTCGCGCGTAACGCCAAAGGCGGTGACAAGGACGCCCTGGCTCAGAAAGCCGTTCTGGAAAAACTGATCCCGCACTTCACTGAAGGCAAGCCTGCGCGCAGCCTGATGAAGAGCATGGGCGACGATGAGAAGGCACTGATCCGTGGCTTCCACCTGCTGACCAGCAAGCCGGTCATGTACATCGCCAACGTTGCCGAAGATGGCTTCGACAACAACCCGCACCTGGACGTGGTCCGCGCCATCGCCGAAGAAGAAGGCGCTGTCGTGGTACCGGTGTGCAACAAGATCGAAGCGGAAATCGCCGAGCTCGACGAAGGCGAAGAGAAGGACATGTTCCTCGAGGCCCTGGGCCTCGAAGAGCCTGGTCTGAACCGCGTGATCCGTGCCGGTTACGGCCTGCTCAATCTGCAGACCTACTTCACCGCAGGCGTGCAGGAAGTTCGCGCCTGGACCGTACGCGTCGGCGCCACCGCTCCTCAGGCGGCCGGTGTGATCCACACCGACTTCGAGAAAGGCTTCATCCGTGCCGAAGTGGTCGCCTATGACGACTTCATCCAGTACAAGGGTGAAGGCGGCGCGAAAGAAGCCGGTAAATGGCGTCTGGAAGGCAAAGACTACATCGTCAAAGACGGTGACGTGATGCACTTCCGCTTCAACGTCTGACGGCTTCCGTGGAATTTCACGGCGTTTGATGAATCTGAAAAACCCCCGCGATCACTCGGTGATCCGGGGGTTTTGCGTATTCGGCATTCTAGCGTTGATGGTCATGGCAGATTCAGGTGTTCCCACAAAGCACGGCTCACCGTGTTGTCCTTGTTTTTTTCGCCAAACAGTAAACGACCGATGCTCAGGCCCAACTGACGGTAACTTTCGAACTGGGCCTCATCGAAGAATTGATCAGCGGTGGTCTGGTTCGGGAATGTTTCATTGGCCAGGGCAAAGTTGAGGACATCAGGCGTCAGCGAGGCAATCATCCGTGGCTTGAGCACTAGAATCCGGCACTCCGGCGTCGGAGGGTTGGCCTCATTGTTCAAGTCGATCACCTCGAGTAGTAACGCGCACTTCTGGCTGCCCTCGGCGAGCGGCTTCTGGAAATCGCTGATACTGCCGAATACATGTTTTAAAACATCGTGATCTTGAATACTGGGGTCTTCGCGAATCTCCAATCGCTGGTCGATCCTGGCCAGTCGCACCAGGTTGGTCAGGTCATCGAATTGGTAAGAGGGATCGCAACCACAATCACATACCACGATCAGTTCGACATCACGCTCACGACGGACCAGCTCGTAGGCGGCGGTGTTTTCAAAATGTCCGCCATCGGAAAGGTACTGCAAGTCACGGCGATAGCCGTGGAAATGGGCGGTGAACTCGTAGAACAGGTAGGACTGTGTCGGGAATAGACGCACCCATCTATCGTCCTTGCGCTCGTAGTGGTTATTACCTGTATCGAGAAACTGGCTGGGCCACCAGACGCCCAGGCGTACATTGGCGAGGCCCAGGGCCAAGGACAATCCCAGGCTGGTGGTACGTCCCAAGCCGGTGCTGAAAGCGGCACCAGAGGCCCCTACCCACTGCCCGAGCGTGAGGGGTAGCATGATTTCCGAGGATTGGTGAGGGTTCGAATCGCGTTGGTAGATCACGCCATCAAGCATAAAACTCGTCGACCGCCCGCCCACAGTCCAGTCATGAGGTGCGAGGCACAGCGGTTTCCCCTTGCGGTCTCGCTGTACCAATTGCTCGGCGGGGTCCACTGTCAGATTCATCGTCACATTTATAAGGTGCAGCGGGCCGGCCGTCTGCGTCCCGTAATAGGTGTCCAGATCGATGTCGTCATCCGCCAGTGGCTCGGCGACACTCATCACTTTCCCACCGTGGGTGGCAGTGAAACGCTTGCCGTTGGAGGCGCCAAGGTAAGCTCGTGTCAAACGCGACGCATAGAAGTTGTGCAGTGATGAGGTGTTAAGGAAACCAACGAACTTGCCAGCGACAACGGTCAACCCCAGAGCCAGCGCCCCCAACAGCATCAACCTGGGATTGTCCTGGGCACTCAATGCCTGGTCGCTACCATCGGTCGCGACCCACAGCACGAACAAGGCCCAGCTCAGGCTCACCACCATTGCCATTAAGGCCCCGCCAATCAGCGCCAACACATCCAACGGTAACTTCAGCATCCAGCCTGACAGTGTTTTCTCGTCCTTGAGCAGTGCCTGCCGACGCACCAACCAGATCAGTATCGGCAGCACGCCAAAACTGGCCAGGCCGAACTGCCTGAACAGCAGGCTGTAAAGTTCTTGCGCCAAGGCAGCCATGCTTGCCAGGAACAACAAGGTGACCACGGCGATGATTGCATCACTGAGATAGCGGGTAATCAGCACGCGATAATTGCGCAACGTGTTTCCCGCACTGTCCAACGCGAGCTTACGCACCAGTAACGACGTGATGAGCAGCCCTGCCCCGGCGATGATCGCAAAGCAGAAGGTTAACGCCGCCACCTTCGGCGAGTCGCCGAGGACCTTGGCGAACAGGCTCAACACAAAAAGTGTGACGGTCACCCCGAGCGTCGCCTTGGAGGACAGGTTACTGAGGACCGGTGGCCGGTCCAGACTGCCATCCGGAATGATCAACCAATAAGCCAAAGTACATGGCAGCGCCAGCAACACGAGCGCCACCAATGGCCACACAAACAGGTTAATGCCAAAAACAGTCTGCACCAGGAACAACAGCGACAGCGACAACACCATCGGCATGCCAATCACGAAATGTAGCGACAACCAATTACGCCAGGTCATCGCCAGTGCGTAGAACATGTCGCCACCACCGGTTGGCGTCAGGTAGCGCCCATTTTCCCGAAGCCAGGCGCCAGGGCCACTACCGATATGCATTTCCGGGCTGGAGTAGTCGGTCGCCGAGCTGATTTTACCCGGTGGTTCGTACTCAAATACCTTATAGGCATCCTCGGCGGCAGCCGCAGGTGACTGCGACGACTGGCCCGCTGCAGTTCCCCGCAACCGGTTGGGCAGGAACAAGCTGGAAAAAAACGAGCCGATGTAGCCGCCGCCGCTGACAGTGGAGAGATAGTCGAAACGCGCAAGCAAGGGCATATCTTCTGCTTGATCGGTGCGCCGGGCCCGGGCCAGCGCTTGTAACACACCGAGGCAGAAGGTGGCGCTGCGAATGCCGCCACCGGACAACGCCAGGCCCCAGGGCCGACCGGTCTTCGCGTCCTGCCTGTAGTCCTCAAGACCCAGTTGCTCGCGGCGTTTCTCGATGCGCTCGCGCTCCGCCTTGTACTGCTCAAGGCTCAGTTGCTCGCGGTGCTTTTCGGTACGCTCGCGCTCTGTCTTGTATTGCTCCGTCTCCTGCCCCTCTGCCATGGTCGCTTGCTCCCCCGTCAGCTCGGGCGGATGCCGAGTGAGTTGAAGTAAAGCATCGCCAGCGCGTCTTGCCAGCACGGTGCCACTAAGCAAGCTGGAGCAGAGTTATCTCCGGTTACTCGACAACCCTTAGACGATACGCCTTGCGATTGGCACTGCGGGCAAAGCACACGAACAACGCCGCCATGAGCGTCAGCGCCATCGGCAGACCATGGGGCGCAACATCCATGGCGGCGCCGCTGAGCAACGGCCCGAGCAGGCTGCCCACGCCCCACAACAGCCCGACACTGGCATTGGCGGTGACCAGGTCCTGGCCCTTGAACTGCTGACCGATCAGCACCAGCGCCAGGGTATAGACGCCACCGGCAACCGCCCCCAGCACCACCAGCGCCGGCCACAGCAGCCATTGCACCTGCAGCAACCAGGGCAAGGCCAGGCCGATCAGCATTGCCACCACGCCGCAGATCAAATGCACCCGGGTCCGTTCCGTACGGTCAGCCAGCCAGCCCAGAGGCAGTTGAAAGAGCATGTCGCCGGTGAGAATCACCGTCACCATCAAAGCCGCCACTCCTATGGCAAAGCCATGACTCGAGGCATACACCGGCATCAGCGAGAGAATCACCGCATCGAAGAACGAGAAGAACAGCACGCCCATGCACAGCGCCGGCGCCACGCGGAAAAAGCCAGCCAGGGAGAAGCTCTTGCCGCCCTCCTCGCCATGCTCGACGTGATCGTTGGGCACCGTGAGCACGATGCACACCAGCGCCAGGCCATAGCAGGCAGTGACCACCGCTGTCACCCAGACACTCTGCGCCCCGACCAGCGCCAGCATGGCCGGGCCGAGCATCTGAAAGCCGGTAAAGGCGGTGGCATACAGCGCCATGACCTTGCCGCGGTTATGCTCCTCGCTCAGCTCATTGACCCAGGACTCGCCGAGAATGATCGCGATGCCCATGCCCATACCCAGGCCCAGACGCAGCAGCGCCAGCAGGTAAATCGAGGAGAACGCCCATTCGAGCAGGCCGATACTCAAGGTGCACAGCCCGAAGCACAAGAGGTAGATATTACGTCGGCTCAGATGGCGACAGCAGGCATCGACCATGAATGCCGAGAGCATCATGCCCGCAGCCGGAATGGCCGAGAGGATGCCGATTTGCAGGGTGTTCGCCCCGGCATCGAGCAAACGCAGGGACACCAGCGGCAAGCTCGCGCCCAGACTGAAGCCCACAACCGAAACAGCGAACAACAAACCCGACAACAAACGCGTATTCATCACAACTCCAGACTCACCGACGCAGGTGCGAGATCGCACCCGCGCAGGCGCATACATGACCAAATCAAATGCACTACAGGCGAGCTCGGCCACGGCAGGACACCGGGCAAGCAGCCGCCAGGTCAGGAGGTGTGAAGGTGAGGCGAGAAGGTAAAGGCGAACAGCACACTGCGCCGACGCTTGAGCACGGTATCGCTCGGCCAGTCGCAGCCGCGGGTCAGGATGACCGGCTGAGGTGGCGCGAATGTCAGGCGCAGGTGGCTCATACGTCAGTTACACAGGAAGTAATGGGCGGCACTCTAGGAGAAGCCATGCCACCCGTCAATAGCCCGTCCTTGAGCCTTCAGCGCTTACCGGTAGAAGGCAGCAAGATCGCCAGCAGGCCAAACAGCGGCAGGTACGAGCACAGGCTGTAGACGTACTCGATGCCTTTGAGGTCGGCCAGGTAGCCAAGCAATGCCGCGCCGATGCCGCCAAAACCGAACATCAGACCGAAGAAAATCCCGGCGATCATGCCGACGTTGCCGGGCACCAGCTCCTGGGCATACACGACAATGGCCGAGAATGCCGACGCCAGAATGAAACCGATGACCACGCTCAGCACGCTGGTCCAGAACAGATCCGCGTACGGCAGCAACAGGGTGAAAGGCGCCACGCCGAGGATCGAGAACCAGATCACCGCTTTACGCCCGATACGGTCACCGATCGGTCCGCCGAAGAATGTGCCGGCAGCCACGGCGCCGAGAAACAGGAACAGATGCAACTGCGAACTGGCTACCGACAGGTCGAACTTCTCGATCAGGTAGAAGGTGTAGTAGCTGGTGAGGCTGGACATGTAGAAGTACTTGGAGAACACCAGCAGCCCCAGCACCACCAGCGCAGCGGTTACACGCCCGCGCGACAGCCCGTGGGTCGCAGCCTGACCGGCCTTGGCCTTGAACAGGTTCAGGTGCTCGCGGTACCAGCGGCTCAGGCCATAGGTCACCAGTACGGCACAGACCGCGAACAGTCCGAACCAGGCGACATTGCCCTGGCCGAACGGAATGATGATCGCCGCCGCCAGCAGCGGGCCGAAAGCCGAGCCGGCATTGCCACCGACCTGAAAGGTCGACTGCGCCAGGCCGAAGCGCCCGCCCGAGGCCAGCCGGGCAATCCGCGAGGTTTCCGGATGGAAGGTCGAAGAGCCGATGCCCACCAATGCCGCCGCCAGCAGAATCATCGGGAAGCTGCCGACGTACGCCAGCATGACGATCCCCACCAGGGTGCAGAGGGTTCCCAGCGGCAGCAGATTCGGCATCGGCTTACGGTCGGTGTAGAAGCCCACCCAAGGTTGCAGCAGCGAAGCGGTGATCTGGAAGGTCAGGGTAATCATCCCGACCTGGGCAAAACTCAGCCCGTAGTTAGCCTTGAGCATGGGATAGATCGACGGCAGCACGGCCTGGATCAGGTCGTTGATCAGGTGCGCCAGGGCGCACGCGGCAATGATGCGCATGACCAGCGGACTGCTCTGGGCAGTCGTGGCGCTTGCAGGGGAAATGGACGAGGCACTGCTTACAGCCATGACAAGGTCTTCCATCCGGTAGTTGGGATCCAATTATCCAGAATTCGTTAGCAAGCGCACTATTCTTTTCGACGAACGTTGCTTCGTGCTACTTGTTAATAATTCTCAATAACGTTAGCATTTTCTCCGTTTTCCAGCTTTTGCTTCCCGACCTTTCAGAGCACCGCGTCCGCCATGTCCAACGATCAGGACAACCGCAGCCTAACGCTGCTCTATCAGCGTCACCGTAGCGAACTGTTGGCATTTCTGACCCGCCGTGTGCGCTGCCGGGAAACCGCCCGCGACCTGCTGCAGGATGCCTTCGTGCGCCTGATGCACAGCGAGCGCGGCGAAGTCGGCAACTTGCGTGCTTTTCTCTACCGCATCGCCAACAACCTGAGCATTGATCATGCCCGGCGCAGCCAGGTACGCGGGGTCAACGACGAGCAGGCGCTGGAACAATTGCTCAACGAAACCTCACCCGAGCGCAGTGCCGTGGCCGGAAATACCCTTGACCATCTTGAACGTCTGATCGACGGACTGCCCTCGCCGACCCGCGAGGTGTTTCTGCTGGCCCGGGTCGAGCAATTGAGCTACAAGGACATCGCCGTGCGCCTGGGCCTGGACCCACGTGCAGTCGAGCGCCATTTGAACAAAGCCCTGAGCCATTGCGCAGCGGCTGCCCTACATGCCCGCAACAAGACTGACCAGCCATGACTCCATCGCCCAATTCAGCACCATCAACCGCAACCGGCGACCGCGAACAACAGGCGCTGGACTGGTTTACCCGGCTGCGCGCTGACGACCTAAGTAGCGAGGAGCGCCAGGCCTTCGAGCTTTGGCGCCTGACCCCGGAGAATGCACAGACCTTTGCCGAGGTCGAGCTGTTCTGGCAACAGCTGGAGTTGCCGGCACGCCGCCTGCACAAAATCGAACGCCGCTCTGCGCCGCGCTCCTGGGGCGGTTGGGCGGTGGCTGCGAGTATCTTGCTGATCAGCGGCCTGGTCATGCTGCAACTGCCACTGCTGCAACGCCTGAACAGCGATGTCGCCACTGCTGCCGGCGAACGGCGACAGATTCAACTGGCCGACGGCTCCAAGCTGCTGCTCGGCAGCGCCAGCGCCGTGGATGTCGACCTGCGCGGACCGGTGCGCAAGATTCGCCTGGTGCAAGGGCAAATGTTCATTGACGTCACCCACGATGGCCGCCCCTTCGTGGTCGACGTCGATGATGCACAGGTACAGGTGCTGGGCACGCGATTCTCGGTCAGCCGTGGCCGTGATCATGACGAAGTCATCCTTCTCAAGGGCAAGGTTGAAGTCAGCAGCAGTAGTGGCGACAAGCGTCTGCTGGATCCTGGTCAGCGCCTGACCCTGCGTGGCAGCCGCCTCGATCAGGTCGAGAAAGTCGATGCCGAACGCCTGCTGGCCTGGCGCGACGGCCAGCTACGGGCACGCGAGGTACCGTTGCGCCAGGTCCTGGAGCAGCTTGCCGATTATCAGGGCAGCCGTCTGCTGTACATCGACGAACAGGTCGGGCGACGCCTGGTCAGCGGCAGCTTCAACCTCGACCAGGCCGAGAGCGCCCTCGACGCTCTGGCCAGCAACCAGAACCTGCGTATCAACACGGTCGCCGGGCAGTGGATCATCGTCCGCTGACCTTAAGTGAAAATAATTGTGCGGGGATTCGGTAATTCCCGATTCTGCTGCGTCACACCTCCACATAAGAAGCATTACCATTTGTATTCTCTGGGGGAGGACACATGCAGTACCCACGCGATTTTGATTTCCCACGTCAGCCACTGGCCCGCGCCATGCTCGCAGCCACCCTGTTCTCGGCTGCGCTGGCGTTGCCTGTACAGGCAGCAGAGGTTGCCCAGACGCAGCCCCAGGCACAGCGTGTGACGTTCAGCATCAAGGCCCAGCCGCTTGCTGACGCCCTGGACCAGTTCAGCGCCCAGAGCGGCCTGCAGGTCATCTATGACGCCAGCCAGCTGGCAGGCCGCACCTCACCCGGTGTACAGGGCACGCTAAGTCCGACCCAAGCACTCGAAGCGCTCACCGCCGGCAGCAATGCACGCCTGAGCCAACCCAATGCCAGCAGCTTCGTCATCGATCTGCCGATGGACCTGGGCGGCACCCTGCAACTGGATGCCCTGAGCATTTCCGGCAAAGCGCCGGGCTCGACCACCGAAGGCACCGGGCTCTACACCACCTACTCCTCCAGCAGCTCGACGCGCCTTAACCTCACGCCGCAGGAAACCCCGCAGTCGCTGACCGTGATGACCCGCCAGCGCCTGGACGACCAGCGCCTGACCAACCTCAGCGATGCACTGGAAGCAACGCCAGGGGTCATCGTTGTTCGCGACGGCCTGGGTGCTGAAACCGACACCTACTACTCGCGCGGCTTCGTTATCCAGAACTACGAGATCGACGGTGTGCCGACCATCTCGCGGATGGATAACTACACCCAGAGCATGGCGATGTACGACCGCGTCGAAATCGTGCGTGGCGCCAGCGGTCTGATCAGCGGCATGGGCAACCCGTCAGCGACCATCAACCTGATTCGTAAACGCCCGACCGCCGAAGGTCAGGCCAGCATCACCGGTTCTGCAGGTACCTGGGACCGCTACGGCACCGGTTTCGATGTTTCCGGGCCGCTGACCGAGACGGGCAATATCCGTGGCCGCCTGGTTGCCGATTACAAAACCGAAGGGGCCTGGATTGACCGCTACAAGATGGAAAGCCAGTTGTTCTACGGCATCACCGAGTTCGACCTGAGCGAAGACACCCTGCTGACCATGGGCTTCAGCTACCAGCGCACCGACGTCGACTCACCGTTGCGTACCGGCCTGCCTACCCGCTTCAGCACCGGTGAGCGCTCAGACCTCAAGCGCTCGATCAACATGGCGCCGACCTGGTCGTACAACGACCACGAACAGACCAGCTTTTTCACCTCGGTGGAACAGCAACTGGGCAACGGCTGGAGCGGCAAGATCGAATACAGCCATTCCGAGAACAAATTCGACGAAGTGTTCGGCTTTGTCATGGGTGACCTGCAACCCGACGGCAGCGGCCTGAGCCAACTGCCGGTGCGCTTCTCCGGCACCCCGCGTCAGGACAACCTCGATGTCTATGTGACGGGCCCGTTCAGCCTGTTCAATCGCGAGCATGAGCTGATCGGCGGCGTGACCCTGTCCCGCTACAACGAAAACGTTCCGAGCTGGGGCGGCTGGCGCTACGACTACAACGCAACACCCGGTGCGGCCATCGATAACATCTTCGACTGGGACGGCAAACAGCCCAAGCCCGACTGGACCATCAGCGGCAAGTCCTCGATGGAAGAGACCCAGTACGCCGCCTACCTCACTTCGCGCCTGCACCTGACCGACGACCTCAAGCTGATCCTCGGCAGCCGGGTGATCGACTGGAAGCGCGACACCGAAGATCGCCCTTACGGTGGCGCGACCACCGAGGTCAATCGTAAAGAATCCGGCGTCTTCATCCCTTACGCCGGCGTGGTCTACGACCTCGACGAAACCTGGGCGCTGTATGCCAGCTACACCAAAATCTTCAACCCGCAGGCCTCATGGGTGACCGATGAAAACAACCGGCCACTCGATCCGATGGAAGGCATTGGCTACGAAGTCGGGGTCAAGGGCAGTCATTACGATGGCAAGCTGAACTCGAGCCTGGCGTTGTTCAAGCTTGAACAGGACAACCTGGCGATCTGGCAACACGATAATGTCTACGAGGCCAAACAGGACACCACCTCCAAAGGCCTGGAGATGGAACTAAATGGCGAGCTGGCCGACGGCTGGCAGGCGTCGGCGGGGTACGCCTATACCCTGACCACCGACAATCAGGATGAACGCATCGCCACCCTGACGCCGCGCCACAGCCTGAAGACCTTCACCAGCTACCGCCTGCCGGGCATGCTCGACAAACTGACCGTCGGCGGTGGGGTGAACTGGCAAAGCAAAACCGGCCAGGACCTGCACGGTTTCACCCAGGGCAGCTACGCGCTGGTCAACCTGATGGCGCGCTACGACATCAGCAAAAACCTCAGCGCCACCGTCAACCTCAACAACGCCTTCGACCGCGAGTACTTCTCCATGGCGTCGTCCTACGGCAACTACGGTGCTCCGCGTAACCTGATGACCACGTTCAAATACGACTTCTGAGCCGATAAACGGCTAAGCGGTTGATCGCGCGTAAAATTTTTTGAAAAGAGGTGTTGACACAACTTCGTTTCGAGCGAATAATGCGCGCCACTTGGCTACATAGCTCAGTTGGTTAGAGCATAGCATTCATAATGCTGGGGTCCGGGGTTCAAGTCCCTGTGTAGCCACCAAGTACCGAAAAAGGGCTTACCGCAAGGTAGGCCCTTTTTTTTGCTGCCTGTATTTCAGTGGTGGGAGCGGGCTTGCCCCGCGATGGCGGCCTACCTACTACACCGCATCGCGGGG
>NZ_JBMOWO010000141.1:0-16508 GCF_049310525.1 Pseudomonas sp. GZD-222 | reverse complement strand
GTTCCAAGCGTTGATAAATGCGCGCTCAACCAAATCATCCGGCATCCTGTCCGCCAAGCTGTAGCCCAGCACCTGGCGGGTCTGGATGCTCAAGACCACCGCCAGGTACAGCCAGCCTTCTCGGGTTGAAATGTAGGTGATGTCGCTCACCCAGGCTGGATTGGCGCTCTGTACCGAAAACTGACGGTCAAGCACATTGCGTGCGACAGGCTGGAAGTGGCGACTGTCCGTGGTCTGGGGCCGGAAGCGAGCCTTGGGTTTGCCATGGATACCTTCCTCGTGCATCAGCCGCGTAACCCGTTTGTGGCCGACTCGATGAGGTATCTGACGCAATGCCTCGACCAACCGTGGCCGCCCATAGGTGCTTCGACTGGCGGCATGGATCCTGCGCAGATCAATTCGAATCTGTTTGTCTGGATCTGGGCGAACCGGGCGGTTTAGGTAATCGTAAAATCCTGAAGCTGACACGCCCAACACCCGGCACAACAAACGCACCGGGAACTGAGCCCGCTCTTTAGCGACGAAGGCGTATCTCACCTGGACTCTTTGGCAAAGAATACCGCCGCCTTTTTTAGGATTTCACGCTCCATTTTGAGTTCAGCATTCTCGGCCCGTAATCGCGCCAGCTCGCTGCTCTCCTTGGTAACAGGTTGACGCTCCGGTGAACTCAACGGAAGACCTTTGCGTGACGCATCGACCCAGTTATCCAGCGTCTTAACAGACATCTCTAGCTGACGAGCGGCTTCGGTTCTGCCGACCGTTTCAGCCAGTGCAACAGCTTGGGCCTTGAATTCGTCGGTGTAGCTACGGCGATTTGGTGGGTACATGGGAACCTCCAAGTTAGCGATGTAAGTATCGCCTCTTGGCGTCCGTTGTCATGGGACAGTTCCATTCGCCCAGCCAAGGCTGCTCGCGATCTAGAGCAGTACTCCGCAGAGGCGTCCCAAGAGGCGTTTGAGGAGGCAGTTCGGCGAGTCACTGGAAAAAATAACGCCGAGGCGCGTGGTGAACACCACCTTTTTACTCCTGCTCAGTATGACGGGATGGTTGTGATCCCTATAGAGCGGGTCTGCTCCGATTATTTGCCCCATCTTTCTGTAGATAAGCTGAAGGGCAAGATAGCACGCGGCTAGATTCGGCTACCACTGAACGCGATCGAGAGAAGCCAGACGTCCGCATATCAACGCTGAAAGCCGGAGCCCGTTAACCTGGTCTGGTCCGGCTGGAGCAAGCTTTCGGTATCGACATGGCGTTATGAAAGGCGTTGCGGGCGGTGCGCAGGGGAAGAGCAAGAGGTAAGCGGAAACGGGGAAAGAACGGGGAAAAGTGCGGGGTCGAAAACTCAGAAACGAAAAAAAGGCTCACCGCGGGGTGAGCCTTTTTCGTTGATCTATATGGTGCGGCACCAAGAGTCGAAAATATTAATAACTCCTTGATTTATAAGAATTTTATATTTAAAGCATGGAGCGCTATCTCTAAAACTACCCTTTCATACCTCGCCCGAGCTTTTACATGCAAGAAAAGCTTAACTAAGGGGCGGTTGCCCTCAACACACGACAGCCTCTCGCGCCTTCATTATTGGGGCACGGCAAGCAGCAAGGGACTCAAAGATGCAGTTGGTACAATCCACAGCAGTCGTCATCTCCAACTGAGCGCGTTCTGCCTACCGCGCTTCGCATCCGACGCACTGAGAACGCTACGCTAACCTAGGAGTGCTATTTTGTAGCGATTTCTCACCAATTGTGCTCATAATTCGCAATCATCAAAACACGAGAATGGATATGTCTCCCAAGGTTTTTGTAAGTCACGCGAGTGAGGATAAGGATCGGTTCGTGTTGGACTTTGCGAAGCAGCTCAGAGCCCATGGAGTTGACGCATGGCTCGATAAGTGGGAGATGCTTCCTGGCGACAGCCTTGTTACAAAGATATTTGACGAGGGGATCAAAGATGCTCAGGCAGTAATTGTAGTTCTCTCAAAAAATAGCGTTAGTAAACCTTGGGTTAAGTATGAGCTCGATGCTGCTTGTGTAAAGCGAATCAGTACTGGAAGTAAGTTGATTCCGGTCGTAATTGACGATTGCGAAGTTCCTGAAGCGTTAAAGTCAACACTTTGGGAGAGTATTGAAGATACTGCATCCTATCAATCAAGTCTTGAGCGCATTATTGCTTCAATCTTTGGTGTTTCAGACAAACCAGCTTTGGGGAAGCCACCAGCATACGTGGGCAGCTTCGGTGTAAGTGTCGCTGGGCATAATAACGTGGACAGCTTGGTGTGCAAGCTTGCATGTGACTTCGCGATAAAAACAGGCTCGAGACACATAGACATTTCAGCATTTTGCGAGGATGGCGAGTTGGTTATGCCTGAGCACCAGCTTAGAGACTCCATTGAGTTTCTTGGTGAGCACGGCACGTTTGAGCTTCAGCATTTTCTTGGAGGCGAAATGCCATCCATAGCGCTCACTGATGCAGGATTTGAATTGTATGCTCGTGAGCATGTGAATAATTATGACGCTGCTTTTAGCTCAGTTGTTTCCGCGATTGTGAACAATGGTTGCACGAGTTTTTCACAAATTAAACAGTGTCTTGACTTGACCCCGTTTCTGATTGAGCACTGCTTGAGAATTCTTGCGGGGGGGCGAAAAATTTCCGTCACCTGGTTTATCGGTGGAGACTGCGCGATCAGTAATGTCTCGCCTTCATTGCGTAGAACCTTGCAATAGCAATAATTAGTTACGATTCGGAGGCAGCCATTTTGAAAATGGCTGCTTTCACCCATAAGAGGGTGCTAAGGCTTAAGCGAATGCCAGTGATGGTATCGCCCATAAGTTTCTTATATTCCGTTTCTTACTGACTTAATATCAAGAAGGTTAATGCTGGCCATTTTGTCTTTGTGAACTACGATGGTAAGTTTCGCCGGGTATTTGAAGCGCATTTCACTAATTCGAAAAGTCCACAGCGTTATTTTCAGAAGATCTTCGTCCGTAATATTTTTATGCTCTTTTATTCTGGTGATTCCCGAGCCGAACACTGGCGTGGACACGCTTTGTTGGGCGTAGACCTTATTTATCCTATCCCAGAAATTAATTAAAAATTCTAAGTATTCTGGCATGGTCAAAACCGCACGATTGTTCTTATCAAATTTTGAAAAGGCAGCGAGAATGAAATCATCATATACACATAGAGTACCTATGTTGTAGCGTTGCTTCTTGCCCTCCGCTCGCGCATCATTGCGTTCGGCAACCTCATCCACATCAAATGCATAATTCTCTATGTGTTGGTCGAGTTTTGCTAGCGTTGCAGGTAAGTGGTGATTTATGAATACACCATTTAAAGAGTGTGCAGAGATTATTTTGTCGTCAACCACTGAGTCAAAATATTCATTAAAGGCAATAACCTTAAGTCCGCGCTCCGAAAAGATATCGCCGCTTTTTATTGTTACTTTGCTTCCTTCAATGTCAATCTCAACCAGATTTAGCTTGTTCGCGCGCTGCCACAGGATTATGTATAAAATAATTAGGGCTAAAACAAAAATACATCCCGCAGCAGCTTTTTTGTCAGAAGGGATCTCTACGAAAATCAAAAAAAGTGAGAAGACAGTACTCACCGTTGAAATTCTTTCTTTAAAATCCTTTACCAATTGCCGATCAAAAAGATCTACTTTTTTCACAATGCTCTCCTAAGCAGTCGCTAATTTATCTCAGCCATCATTCGTCATAGCGATAGATGCTAGGTTTGCACTTGGTTGAGAGCGAGAAATTAGAGTTGCTTAAAGCCTTTGTGATTGCTTCTTTTTGCAATGGAATGTGAAGTGTTGGCACTCCGTCCATCAGTCTCTTGAATGTTGGAAGCTTGCTCCAAAGATATTTTACTTCTTTTTTAAAACTTCCATTGCTCAAGAGCAGATCAAATCCAGGATATGCGACTATCACCGGCAGTCCTTGGTTGCTGATACCATACTCGATTTCTTCCCTAAGCGCTTTCGACTCAATAGTTGAGTTGCTTAGAAATAGAATGATGTTTTTCGAAACCTGTAGGCGCTGGCGCAGTCTAGGCTTCAAAGTAGCTTCCCAGTCACTGCCGTCCCTGACGCTATAGGTTTTGGCATGCGAGTCGTTGAAAGGGAAGGCTGAGTCTTTACCCTTCCAGGCACGCAACATGTTGTAATAAACAAAGTCGGGAGTGGCGTGAGCTTTAAGTGAGCTTTCGTTGAACGGCTCTGCAACATAGAACGCGCAGTAATTTCCATTTCGGTTCATCGTCGTTCATCCAGGTTGAAAGGGTGGAAATCACAATATAGCTCCTTTCGTAGGCGGAAACACCTAGTAAGGAGACGATTTTTGGCTACCCTTAGCTTCCCTGTAGGTCCTAATTTTGCTTGGAGATAGTGTCATCGCTGTGCGAAAAAAGGGGGCAGATTTATTTAATGGCACATCAACCAGCGCCGAAAATAAATCTGCCCCCTTTTTGTCTACAATAGTATAAATACGGCCACTCTAGGATTGGAGTGAAGCCAATGCTAGAGTGAGGGGCTAGAGTTTGGCAAGGCTTTAGTTTATACGATACTACTCAAAGTCATCTAGTGCCAATGTAATGTTGGTCACTAGTTGCGTGTAATACGCATGCTTGCGTCCATCCATATACGAAGCCGACGCAGAGTTTTTCCGCAAATTTTTAATGGAGTTTACAGCGCTTGTGCGCTGATGTTTTAGCGCGGCCACAATAGAGTTTTTATCGACTCTAAGAAAAATCTGCTTCCCAATCAATGTTGCCTGTAAACGATTGTTAAAGGTCGAGTTGGCAATGAATAGCCCAGCGTCTTTATCTTCTTGCGTTGTTTTAAATAAGATCTCAAGGGCGGATTGATCTAGCATGATAAAACCGAGGTTATGTGCTAATTCACCTGTCGGCAGCAGTGTATCCTCAATCAGTAGGACATGACCTTCTTTCTTTAGATTGGATCCTACTGCAGAGCCCTGAAAGATATCCGTAATCCAATTATCTGGTAATACTTCGTGGAGCAGATTAGCCATCACTACCAGGTCAAAAGATAGCTCTCCGCTTATAGTTTCTTGCGACGAAAAAACTCTATCAGGCTCTCCAGGATAGTAAGAGCAAATTGTTTCTTGGCAGCGAATTAATGATTCAGGATCGGGCTCGTAAGCGTAGTAGGAGAAAAGGGTATTTAAATCACAGTTTGCTCCGCTTGATTTTGCCGCGTCGGCTAGCCCATCTAACAGTCGCCCTTGGCCAGCTCCGAAGTCGAGAAGCGCTATAGGTGCAACGTTTTTGGAATAGATGGCTCCAAGTATTTGTTCAACTTGCGGGTCGCCGCTTTTATAAGCTACTGTTTGAGGCGGCGATAGACACTCTGCACAAAACGTATTGAATGCAAAGCGCTCGGGACTCAGGCAATAGTCAATAAGTTTCTCATCCCCACCCTCTCCGCCCAGCAACGCTTGCACCACCACAGGTAGCTCTTTGCCTGCGGTGTTAAAAGCACCCCTATTTCCAAACCAAATTGATCGAGGATGATCAGCCGCTAGGTGCGCAACAAGTGAGATGCTATGAGTTGCTAGCCAAATTTGGCATTTAGGAGCTCTAGTGATTATGTGATTAATTAATTTATTTAAGGCGTGAGGGTGTAAGTGAATTTCTGGCTCATCTAGAAGAAGCGGTGTCGATATTTTTTTGAGTGCGGTTGAATTGAATAATACTATCCATCGAAGCAGACGAGCTTGCCCCTCGGATAAAGATATTTCGTTGAGAGCAATTTTATCTAAATGTCCCGTGTGGGAAAGTTCAAGTCCGAGCAGGTCTAGCATTAGGGCTTGTAGGTCTTTAAATCGTTCGAATATGCCTGGATATATACTGATTACTTCTATTTCGTCTTCGTTGGAAGCATGATTTTGTATTTCTTTTTCTACGCGACTACAAATGTCCAGTAAATATGATAGAGGGGAAGACAAAAGGCCGTTGTGGGATGTGTCTGCAAGATCTCGCGTCATCCCTATAGATAATTTTGCCGTATAATTTAGAGTTAATTCCAGAGGTCGCTTAAGTAGGACGGATATTTCTAAATAGTTACGAAGACTTTCATCTTCCCTTTCCTGCGTCTCAAAGCTCAGCTCGATCCCACTTGCCGACTCAAGTTCTGAAAGTTGATGCCTGAAACTTTGCATTAACCCTGAATAGCTATACTGATCAACGTCGTGTTTTGATGGATGGCTATTAAATAGATGGTCGGGAGATTTTAGATCGCTTAACGTCTCCCTAATTTGCTTGTACCCCTGATTTAGGCATTCGTGCAATAACCAATCGATTGCGGATAACAGTCGGGTTTTTCCGCAACCATTCTGCCCTGTTAGAACCACAATTCCACCAAGGTTTTTCATTTTAAAGCTGGCCAGTCCGAGCGTACTGGCTAGATGTTTATTTACATTAATTGAAGTTATCTTCACAATTTTCGTCCTTGGCTTTTAGTGAGTATAAATTTTTACTAATCAGAGGTGGAAATTCCATGATCTATCTAGCCGTCGAGCGAGCAGCCGGACCGTGAGTAGGTAGTAATATCGTGTCGCATCATTATGCTCGGCTAGAAAATGCTTAAGAAACCAATCTAAATGCTTTCTCTGCCAACCCCAAGGCGTTTCTCGCTGCCATCGCCCTGCAATCTCGGCCCTGATGGCTTTCGCCTGTCCAATGTGACGTTGACGGCTTGCGTAGGAGCCGGTCAGCACTCCAGCCAGGAACAGTTCCATGTCGAATGGCTGACTCATGACTGTCCCCCAATGTAGGCGGCAACCACATCAATTCGACCGTGCCCGAGTTCATAGCTGATCTGGCTTCGGGCTTCAAGATCGAGGTTTTTATCTACCTGGCAACATTGGCCGCCATTGATGGGGGCGCGGTTTTGGGTGATTTGCTCATAGCGCTCACATGCGTACGCCGCTCGTAGCTCATGAAAGCCTTTGAGTTTGTGTGCATGCAGCACGCCGCGCGCAGGGCGGATGATTTCCTGCTGAACATTCAGATAGCTTTCGTCTGGCGCAATCAGGTTGCGGCTACTCGCAGGCGACACCTGCCGTGCAAACCTAAGTGCGTCTTGAACATGGTGGTCCACCGCAATCCATCGTGGCGCTGAGGCGCCAGCTCGGCCGCCTTTGGTGCCATCCTGAATGTTGATCCTGCCTAAGTCGTTAGCCTCACGGCTTAGCCGTGGCAGGTCAGCCAAGATGGCCTCACGCAAGCGCATACCGGTGGCTCGCGCCAACAGGACGATCGCTGCGGCCCGTCTCTGGTCACGGCTGCAAAGCGCATCGACGATCTGCTCAACCTGTTGGCGGTCTTGGCCTTGCGGCACCGACTGCCGAACCCCAGTGCGCTGCATACCCAACGCCTTGCTCGGACTGGGCAACTTCATGCACTGATCACCGCGAAGCGCCGCCATGGTCCTGTTAACGCTGGATAGCCGGTTTTGTGCGGTGCTGACAGCGAGCTCACCGCGCCTAACCACGTCGCTCAGATACGCCGCATAGTCGGTCAACACCTTCCGATCAATCTGCCGCGCATCATTAATACCAGGCCCCTGTTCGGAGCGGCACCACTTCACGAATGCCTGCCACCGATCACTGTGCGCCCTGACCGTGCCGTAGTGGCCTCCGCCAAAAAGGTCTTTCAGCGCTTGCGGCCCTGCGTAGCTCAATTGCCTGCCATAGCCGAAATTACGACCATCTCGTCTACCCACCAATGCCATGTCGGTCACCTCATCTCTTGCTCTCCAGTCCTCGTCCCACGTCATCCCGCCAAGAATGCTGAGTGTTATCAGGGATCAAGGCCCCTGCGGCCTGTGGGGATATCCACTAACGCGGGACTTACGGCTCCTTACGTCCGGGAGCAAGGGCATCTCATGATCTGGCCTCCTGAGCACTGTTAACGGTGGGCGGGTGGAGGCTGCATTGACTGACGAGACCAGTGCCGCGAGATCCTGGGCCGGGTGAAAGCAGCGATGCGATGACCGGGACATGCCTGACTGTCAGTCAGGTACAGTCCGTTCCCTGGTCTGCGGCATCATCATCTGCATCGCTGTTGCTGGTGACATCGGAGTGTGTCTCGCCGATGTCACGAGGGTTACCGCAAAGCTATGTGCGATCAGGGCTGCAGCAGTGGTAGGAGTACCCATCTCTTTCCAGAAGAACGAGATGGGTACAGGTTGGCGCAATATTCGGCCCAGCGGATAGGTTGCTGCAGGGCAGCGAGGTAAATGATTGCCGCAATATGTGGATAGTAGGAAGCGCATCCGTCACTCTCGGAGTGACCGTGCGAGCTCCCGGACGCTAGTCGCACTTGGGGCCCCATCCTACGTAATTCGGTCTTAGCTCGTAGGGCTCCGGGGATACCGTCGCTGACAACGCTGTGAACGACTTTGATTCGCTTGTGGGGGCTCCCGGTGTCAGGAGAGTTCTCCAGTCTCCTAGGTTGTGTGCGGACTTTCGATTTCTAATGAGGTCCGTCCAGGCAGCGCCGAATCGGCAGTCCTGCCTGGAAGGCCCTGTGCGATTGAGCAAGTCACTGATGCTTTGTCGGTGCATATTGGTTTTACAGCGCCACGTTTACCTTTTAACCAAGTGAAGTCGACATCACTCTGGCTTTGAAGGTCTAAACAGTTCTCTTCAGCGAACTGTCCGGTACATGCTCGAGAGAAGGCATCAGCACTGGCATATCCCGCCACCTAACCCATGCATCGTTTTGCCAATGCAACAAACTCACCGAGCGCCCTGCCCATTGCAACGAGCTCAGGGTTGGACCCTGCTTGCTTGTCGGTGAAGTACTGCGCAATGAGGGAATGACCTCGTGAGTAAGCCACAGGCGAAGATTCCGGTTCTCAGGAATGTGGTGATAAACCATGAGTGCGTACATGCCCGACTCGCTGACCATCAAGGTCTTTTGTGCTTCGCCGTGATACGTGAGCCACAGAAACCGATATTGGTCGGTGCCAAGCTTATGAAGGAGGCGCTCACCCAGATGAAGGCCCATCAAGCGGCCGAGATCAACAACACTGAACCATGCTTGAGATTCCAGCATCAGTCCATGGATGAAACGATTATTACGAGTAAACCGGGTTGGTTCGAAATGCTCGTTCATTTTGAAGTGCCCACTAGTCGTGATAACACCGCCTCCTGACGCCAATCAGGGTGGGCGGAACCGTATGGGTTGGCGTACCGGCTAGTTGGACCCGGCGCATCCGAAGATGCCCACATACGGCCCGCCCATAACAGGCAGCCACACGCAGGACACAAAAAGCCGCGGCGGCGGCTTTTGTGTCACCCAACCAGCCAGGACGCCAATCCTGTATCGCTTATGTGCAGCGACGGATGAACGCTACTGACTGATACTCGGTTGGGCAAGATGGAAAGGGTGACAGTGTCTGTACGAAATTTCTAGCTGGAGCTGGTGATAGGCTGACATTGCTGTCGATGGCTGCTTGTTCGTGCAGCTTTTCACCTTGAGCTAGGCGGGTATCCACTGGGGCTGCTTTGCAGCCCATCGCCGGCTAGCGCCAGCTCCTACAGGTGTCCTCGCTACCTTGAGCGTGTGGGGGGCACTGGCATCTGGTAAGAGTTGTCTTCGCCCTGCTGAAAGCTAGGGGCGAATAGGTCTCAAACGGGCTAAAGAGCCTTGCCCTCACCCGCGTGAACAGGCCGGCGACCTTGCTCTCGTTGTCGGTGACTTCCTCGAATTCGAGCGCGATTTCGATGGCCTCGGAGAACAGGTTGTCCGGGTCATTTTTTCGCGATTTGAGTGGGTTGGCGTCGGGGTGCTGGGCGCTGAAAGTGAGCATCTCGGTGCCCAGGCTGGCCGGGGTGTCGGTTACGGCAATGCCGTCCAGGTAGGCGCGACCGGTATCGGCGAACTTCGGGCGAATCTCGATGCTGGTGAAGATCTTCTGGCGGGCTTTGTTCAGGGCGATCAGGTCAGCGGTAGGCTCGATCTGGGCGAACAAGGCCAGTTTCTTCTTGCCGGCGACCTCGACCTCTTCGGTTTTCAGCGCTACGACATCGCCATAGGCCTTGAACGGGCCGTCTGGCAGCACGCTGCGGAAGTGTTCCAGCCAGACGCGAGCGCCGTAGGTGTTGGGGTTGTAGGTTTCGGCAGCATCCACCAGCCACTGGCGCTCGATGGTGCGGCCGTCAGTGGTTGCGCCTTCAACGGCGACGCGGAAGAACTTGCTACGGAATTTCTTGCTTGCTGCCATGCGGGCTGTCCTCAGTGCGGTGGCTTTGTGCCTTGCGATGAGGGCATGGTCCGCAGCCGGCTCTTGCACGGCAACGCGCCGCACTTGTAGGTCTGGGGGCTACAGGGAGCGCCAGTGGGGGAACGCGCGCGTGAGCGGCAGCATCGGCGCCATGAACACTACAGCCCAACTCTCGACCGATCCGCGCCGCCAAGCCAAGTTCATGTACTGGACGGGTTGGCGTATCACCGATATCGCCGATTATCTCGACGAGAAGGAGAAGACCGTCCACAGCTGGAAGGCCCGAGATGAGTGGGATCGGGCAGACAACGTTGAGCGTATTGGCGGCGCCCTGGAGGCCCGGCTGGTGCAGCTGATCCTCAAGGACGACAAGACCAGCGGCGACTTCAAGGAAATCGACCTTTTGCACCGCCAGTTGGAGCGGCAAGCGCGTATTCAGCGGTACCAGGGTGGGGGTACTGAAACCGACTTAAACCCGAACATCGCCAAGCGCAACGAAGGGCCGAAGAAGCAACCCAAGCGCAACGAGCTGGATGAAGACCAGATCGAAAAGCTGGTGGATGCGTTCCGCGATAGCTGCTTTGACTACCAGCTCGACTGGTACCGGGCTGGTAACCAGCGCACCCGGATGATCCTCAAAAGCCGGCAGATTGGAGCCACGTTCTACTTCGCCCGGGAAGCACTGATCGACGCAATCACCACCGGTCGAAACCAGATCTTCCTATCAGCCAGTAAGGCGCAAGCACACCAGTTCAAGACCTACATGCAGGCATTTCTCAATGAGGTGTTGGGCGTAAAGCTGACTGGCGATCCGATCGTGCTGTGGAACAACGCCGAGCTGCACTTCCTCGGGACCAACTACCGCACCGCCCAGGGCCGATCCGGCAACTTCTACTTCGACGAATTCTTTTGGGTGCACGGCTTCGCCGAGATCAATAAAGTCGCCTCGGGCATGGCCCTGCACAAGAAATGGCGGAAAACCTATTTCTCTACGCCGAGCAGCATGGCGCATGCGGCATATCCATGGTGGACCGGTGAGCGAGTCAACAAGGGCAAGCCGACTGCCCAGCATATCCAACTGGATGTTACTCATGAGGCGCTGCAGCAGGGCCGGCTGGGTGAGGACAAAATCTGGCGGCAGATCGTCACGATCATGGATGCCGAGTCCAGGGGGTGCGACCTGTTCGACCTGGATGAGCTGCGACTTGAGTACGACGCGGCAGCCTTCCAGAACTTGCTCATGTGCCAGTTCGTTGACGATGGGGCGAGTATTTTCCCGCTGAGCATGTTGCAGCCCTGCATGGTCGAGAGCTGGGACTGGCCGGGTTACAGCCCGTTCGCTGCCCGGCCATTCGGGGAACGTCCGGTATGGGTGGGATATGACCCGGCCGAGAGCGGCGACTCCGCTGGCCTGGTGGTGCTTGGGCCGCCGTTGGTAGCGGGCGGGAAGTTCTTCCTCCTGGAGAAACACCAGTTCCGTGGGATGGACTTCAACTCGCAGGCCGAGACGATTCGCCATATCACTCGGCGGTACAACGTCGCCTACATCGGTATCGATACCACTGGCATGGGGAGCGCCGTGGCTCAGCTGGTGCGCCAGTTTTTCCCGGCGCTGCGTACTTTCTCCTACAACCCCGAGGTTAAGACCCGCCTGGTGATGAAGGCATGGGACGTGATCAGCAAAGGCCGCCTTGAGTTCGATGCTGGTGCTACCGACGTAGCGCAGTCGCTCATGGCCATCCGCAAAACCATCACCCCAGGTGGACGCCAGTTCACTTACACCGCCGGGCGGAACGAGGCCACCGGCCACGCCGACCTGGCCTGGGCACTCTTCCACGCGCTGCACAACGAGCCGCTCGAAGGCCAAACAGCTACTAACACTCGAATCATGGAGATCTTCTGACATGGGCAACATCGAACAGGCCGGCGCCGGGCCGGCAGCGGGCGGGGATCTGCTGGCAGGTCCAACTGCTCGGGCCGAGGCTTTTACCTTCGGCGAGCCAGTCCCCGTCCTGGACGGGCGAGAGATCCTGGATTACCTGGAGTGCTTCGACAATGGCCGCTGGTACGTACCGCCTGTATCCCTGGATGGGCTGGCTCGATCTTCCAAAGCTAGTGTCTACCTTCAGTCTGGGCTGATCTTCAAACGCAACGCCCTGGCCCGTACTTTCAGGCCACACAAACTGCTGAGCCGGCAGGCCTTCGAGCAGATCGTCATGGACCTGGGTTGGTCGGGCAACTTGTACCTGGAGAAGCGCGACAACATGCTGGGCAGTGCGATCGGGCTGCGCCCATGCCTGGCCAAATATATGCGCCGCGGCTCGGACCTCGAAACGTACTTCCAGGTGCGAGGCTGGCGGGACGAGCATCAATTCCGTCCAGGCAGCGTCTGTCATCTCCGGGTAGCCGACATCAACCAGGAGGTCTATGGGTTGCCGGAGTGGCTGCCAGCCCTCCAGGCTGCACTGCTCAATGAGGCCGCCACCCTGTTCCGACGCAAGTATTACCAGAACGGCAGCCATGCAGGGTTCATCCTGTACATGACGGACGCCGCCCAGAATGAAGACTTCGTCGACGACCTACGCAGCGCGATGAAGAGCAGCAAGGGGCCGGGCAACTTCCGCAACCTGTTCATGTATGCCCCCAACGGAAAGAAGGACGGTATTCAGCTCATCCCAATCAGCGAGGTGGCTGCGAAGGATGACTTCGGTGCGATCAAGAACATCAGCCGCGATGACCAGTTGGCAATGCTGCGCATCCCGCCGCAACTGATGGGGGTGGTGCCTCAGAACGCCGGCGGGTTTGGCTCAGTCCGCGACGCCACTCAAGTCTGGGCCATGAATGAACTGGAGCCGGAGCAGGCCAGGCTAATGCAGATCAATGATTGGCTGGGGGAAGAGGTGATCCGCTTCACCCCATATGAGGTGCCGACCGGCAACGCAACCTGACTTTCTAGAGACACAAAAAAGCCGCCCATCGAGGCGGCTTCTTTGTGTCCGAGGACCTGAAAACGTGCGGGGTTACGGCATGAAAAACCCCAGCTAATCCTACCACTTGATGCCCCTTCAAGCTATCCATTTTGCCCGTTTCGGTCAATGAATCCGGTGGAAAGCGGTCGTCATCGATGAGCTGTATGGCGACCGGTGCGCAGTGTCATCAGGGCGCCAGTTTGCCGAGCCCAACCGATGCCATGCGTCTCCGCCTTGCTGATCTGACCCCGGCGCGCGCCCTCGTCCCCCCGCCACGCCTGCGGGCTAAACGTGTCGGAATTTCCGCACCCCTGCGCGGCTCCTCAAGAGGCCTGGCCGTTGGGCTGCTGGGGGGAAATGGTGCTCCAAGTCTTCTGCGGATCCCTGCACTCATGGGGTATTTCCACGGCGCAGAGTTGGCCCTGGAGCGTTGACTGGCTTGGAGTAGGGGGTGGTCTCGAAAAAAGAGTAACAACCGTAACGGAGGAGGGAGACCAGCGCTGGAAGCCCCGTATTTACTGGGCTTCGCCGGTTACAAATAGTTGTAATAGAAAGGTAATTGGAAAAGTAATTTTTGCTAAGTCTTTGATTTTAAAGGCTTTAAAGCAAGGCTAATATCACTCAAAGAAAGAGTAATCTGATTACTTATAGGTTACTTAAAAATTACTTTCTGGAAATTAGCTGAAGCCACGAAAATCAAGGGCTGCAGGAGAGAACACGGTCAGGATTACTGATGTTACTCTTTTTTCAAGGCATGCCAGTACTTTGGGGAAGGGGGCCATAACGTGGGTGCAGGCGCGCACGCGTCTATATCTGTGCTCCCGCCGCTTTCAACCTCACGAGCGCCCATTCACACAGCTCGCCCATAGATATCGCTTCGTCGTAACTGATGGGAGCGAGGTGCACCGCTTCGTTTCGAATGCGCTTCAGTCGGCCCAAGGCTTCATAAGTGATGCTGTCCAGGATGCCCGCTTTGCTCAGGCCATCTGCCACCACGTAGATGGGCATGCCCAACTTGTAAATACCGTGCTTCAAGCCGAGGTCTTTCAGCGCGAGTTCGACTGGTGCCCACGCGCTCAGTACGGCTGCTCGTGGTTCGATATGCGCCAACTGCCGGAAAACTGGTGTTGGCTCTTCCGCACGTTCATCAGGTTGGTCGGCAGTTGCCTCAACACTTACCTTCACTGCGTCCAGTTCCTGGCCCACGTCGATCTGCCACTCCTTGTATTTGAGGGTGCGGATCAGCGGAAGGAGTTTCCCCAAGGGCTCCCGAAGCAGGATTACAAGGGTGATAACCGCAGCCGGCCAAGCCAGTGAGCCGACTACTGATGAAAAGAACTGCAGCCAATCCATGGAGCACCTTTTAGCAGTCGCTTGGTACGTGCGTTGGTACGTGCGGGGCCAAAAAAAAGGGCCTGCATTGCTGCAAGCCCTTGATTTATATGGTGCCGGCACCAGGAATCGAACCCGGGACCTACTGATTACAAGTCAGTTGCTCTACCATCTGAGCTATACCGGCACAGGGGCGTCATTATAGCGATCAGTTTGCGTCTGTAAACTACTTCTGCAACATTCCTCGCAATACCTGTTTTCAGCAGGCATCACGAGGCATTTTCTTACCAGCCGCGGTGCAATGTCGTGGCGTCGGGTTCGGCTTTGCTCGGGTCGAAAAGCATCGGTTTGTGGTCGTGGCAGCCGCGCTTGTTGCAGTGCATGTAGGGCTGCGCCGGCAGGCCGTTGTCGCCCAGGACCTGCATCTTGGGCATGTCCCAGCCAGCGTCCGGGGTGTAGCTTGAGCCGCTGCAACCGGCCAGGGTGAGGATGACGGTGAGCAAGGCGAGTGAGCTGAGTGTGTTCACAGTGAATTCCGTTTTCCGAATTTTCAGTCTTTGTTGAGGATGCGCTGGATGGTGCCGCCGCAGCCCTGGTAGCAGCTGTCGTAGTCATTGCCGCAGCTGAAGCTTGAGCCACTGCTATACGGGTAGCTGGGGTAGTAGCAGCTTTTACGCGCCTCTTTTTTGCTCTTGCCGGTCTGGCAGTATTGATAGCTTCTGAGGTTGGCCTGGTACAGGGCCTGTTCGCTGTTCTCTTGCAGGCGCGCCATCTGTTTGCAGTGGTTGCGTTCGCTGGCGCAGCTGTTGATGCAGGTCATGCCCATTACGCTGGGCGGGGGCGAGTATCTATAGGTGTAGCTGGGGCCGCAGCCGCCGAGCAGGGCGACCGCCAGGAGCAGCGCAACGCGCCACTTGAGTGAATTGCTCACGAGTTACCACTTCCTTGATTATTCCTCGCTGAACTCCAGTAGATCACCTGGCTGGCAGTTCAACGCGCGACAGAGTTTCTCCAGGGTTTCGATCTTGAAACCCTTGATCTTGCCGTTTTTCAGCAACGACAGGTTCGCTTCCGTAATCCCGATAATTTCGGCCAGATCCTTGGAACGGATCTTGTTTTTGGCCATGACCACGTCGAGGCGGATGATTATCGGCATAGGGGGAAGCTAGACATAACAGTTGTGTTCATCGCTGATGGTTTTGGCGTCACGCATGAGGAGTGAAAAGGCGCAGAGCAAAATCCCTTTCATGATCTCGTAAACCGCCACGGATGATACACCGATCGAAACGCTGAAGCTTCTTTCCCCGGCCGGCAGGTCGATGGCGAAAGCCAGGCCCTGGAGGGTGCTGATCACCGGCCAGAGCATTGGTGTGCAGATGCACAGCAGGCCGACCCACCACAGCAGCTTGATGTTCGGGGCGGTCCAGGTCTGGCCTTTGGACAGGCGCATGAAGAACAGGCCGGTGAGGAATAGCGCCAGTACCGACAGGCTGCTGGGGATCAGTTCCAGGGCGAGTACCAGGCTCAGGGCCAGGGTGGAAGGTTGATAGTCGGGTGCCAGCAGCAGTGGCATTTGATCGCCGTAGCTTTGCAGGTAGGCACTCTGCATTTGCGCCTTGTCGAATACCCACAGCAGCACGCTGCTGCCGAATTCGGTGATGGCGGTGGTCCAGGCGAGGAGGGCGGCGAATGCGCCGATCACTCGAAGGCGCGAGCGCGCATAGGCCACTGTTTTACTGTTCATGGATTGCCTCCGTTCGGTGTTGAGCGGCGGGCATTATTTTCTAGAAATTATCGTAATACAATAATTAATTGTTGTTTTTGTGGGTGTGCGGCGTTTTGACTCATCGCGGGGCAAGCCCGCTCCCACCGTCATCACCGGTGGGAGCGGGCTTGCCCCGCGATGCTTTTGAGACTGGAAAGTATAATTTACGAACCTTTTTTCAGCCTTTAAG
>NZ_JBMOWO010000140.1:0-24903 GCF_049310525.1 Pseudomonas sp. GZD-222 | reverse complement strand
GCCAGGAGACAACACCCCCCCCCCCCCCATTCCCGGGGGGGGGCTTCTCTCCCCCCCCGCGATGCTTTTGAGACTGGAAAGTATAATTTACGAACCTTTCTGCAGCCTTTAAGGGCTTTCACCTGAATACGTGTTCAAAGACGCGAAATTTAATTAGTCATTTTCTATCGATTTGACTTTAACGATGCCTTCAGCTAATTTGTTGTTCA
Source organism: Pseudomonas sp. GZD-222 (assembly GCF_049310525.1). Classification (NCBI taxonomy): domain Bacteria; kingdom Pseudomonadati; phylum Pseudomonadota; class Gammaproteobacteria; order Pseudomonadales; family Pseudomonadaceae; genus Pseudomonas; species Pseudomonas sp. GZD-222. The sequence continues at coordinate 24,694 of NZ_JBMOWO010000140.1, read as the reverse complement.
TTATGTTGAACACTAAAGCGTTTCTGCTCCCCACCTCTCGTCTGGCTTCCCGTGAAAATCACTGGACCGGCGGTCTCTAGCGCCTCCCCCGACAAACAGCTTTTTCTCTCTTTTTGTCTGTAACCGTCGCCGTTTGTGCGCCGGGTTTGTGTCGCCCGTGGGAGGGCATCATGCGTTCCTGGATTTATCTGTTTATCGCCATCACCGCTGAGGTGATCGGTACTGCGTCGATGAAATTCGCCGCCACTGAACACCCGATTCTTGGCCATGGCCTGATGTACGCCATGATCGGTCTGTCGTATTTCTTCCTGGCGCTGGCCGTCAAACGTGTGCCGGTGGGCGTTGCCTACGCGCTGTGGGAAGGCATCGGCATCGTCTTCATTACCCTGATCAGCGTTACCTGGTTGGGTGAAAGCCTCGGTCTGCTCAAGGCTGCGGGCCTGGGTGTGATGATCGCCGGTATCCTGCTGATCAAGGCCGGTACCCGCCCGGCACCTGCCGAGCGCAACATGGAGGCCCTGCCATGCTAAGCATGAACTGGATTCCTTTTGCCTGGTTGGGCCTGGCCATCGTGCTGGAAGTTATCGCCAACCTGTTGCTCAAATACTCCGACGGCTTCCGCAAGCGTGGCCTGGGCGTCCTGTCGATTCTCTGTGTACTGGCGGCCTTTACCGCACTGGCCCAGGCTGTTCGCGATATTGAACTGTCGCTGGCTTATGCAATTTGGGGCGGCTTCGGCATCCTCGCCACGGTGGCGATGGGCTGGGCACTGTTTGGCCAGCGTCTGGCCGGACGGGGCTGGTTGGGCCTGGTGCTGTTGCTGGCGGGTATGAGCCTGCTGAAACTGGCCTGATTTGCCTGCTTAGAGCTAATCGCTAAAGCGCTTATGCACAACGCGCGTGCCAGCCAGCCCCTACGTGCGTCGGAGCGACGCAGGCCATTGGTCTTTGCGCAAATGGCTGTTTTTGCTGGCGATAAACCACTGGGCAAAAAACGATCAATCGCTGAAAGCGCTTGGATCCAAGGATTTTGAGGGTTTTTTCAAAAGGTTGCCCACAGACTTATCCACAGGCTGCGCACAGCTGTGGAGGTTACTGCTGCTCGGCCAGGAGCATGAGGTTGCGCGGTGTCAGCGGTTGCTCGCAGAACACCCCCAATTGCACTCGATAGCCTTGCTCCTGCAGGTACAAAGCACGGTCCAGGACCAACCACAGTTCCAGCGGGCGGCGAAACAGGTTGCGCAGCAGTTCCAGGTTGCGCACTTCGGCCAAGCGTTGCCAGCCTCTGGCCTGCAGGGCCTGCCAATCCGGGATGGCGCCGACGTGCAGGTTTTTCAGCAAGGCCAGTTCCTGGCAGTAGTCGGCAAAAGGCTTGTGCAACCAACTGACCGGTAATGACGGAGTCGGCAAGTATTCATCGACGCCGCGCCACTGACGTTGCTGCAGATCAAATCCCAGGCGCCTGGCCATCGACTCATCACGCTGACGACGCACCCGCGCCCCGGCGGTGACGGTTTCGCTCAAGGGCAGGCCCAGATCATCAATGGACAGCTGCAGGCCCGAAGCCATGGCCGCTGCGGACAGTGGCTGGTACTGCGTTGCCTGGATGCGGTTGTAGCAGCACGGCGCAATGGCCAGTTGGCGGCAGCCCTGGCGGCTGGCCAGTTGTATCAGGCGTACATGCAGGTCGCCGCAGGCATGCAGGGCCACCGCCGTGTGTTCGCTGCCCAGGTGACGGTAGGCATCTTCGGCCAGCACGTCCTGCAACAGGTGCTGGCTGGCCAGGCCATGATGCTGGCTGAGCTTCTGACCTGCCTCGACCAATGCCGGATCGTATTCCAGGCAGGTCAGGTGCTGGCTGTCGGCTTGCAGCAATCGGCGCCCAAGATGGCCTTTACCCGAACACCAGTCGAGCCAGTGTTGCGGTTCGCCAGTAAAGCCCAGGTGACGGGCGAACGCCTCGATCTGCTGCCACTTGCGCCCAGGCACATCGACATTCAGACGGTGGCCGGCAGCGGCCAGGGCGACTGTGGATAACTCACCCACTGCGGACAGCTGCGCGGCCTGGCGCGCCAGTTGTGGAAAAGGCGCGGGTGCCTGCAGTTGCTCGGGATGGTTATGTGCCGCTTCCGCCTCGCTCAACGAACGCTGCCGCAACCAGGCGGCCAGGGCCGGGTGCTCGGTCTCCCAGGGCAGGTGCAGCTGGGTGAACGGGCGCGGCCGCCACAGTTGCTGGTGCTCGCGCAGGAAGCCGTCCAGGGCATGGAAGCGGCTGAGCAACTGGTCATCTTCTAGCGCGCGGGAAGTGGTCATGGGCAGGTACGAAAACGGGGCTGTGATCAGCCCCGTTATACAGGTTCAGCGACCCTGGCAGGCGTCGACGCGCAGCCAGCGTTCGAGTTGCTTGAAACCCTGGACCAGAAGGAACGAGATCAGCAGATAGAACAGGCCGGCTGCGAAGAAGATTTCCACAGGCAGATAGGTGCGGGCGATGATCGTCCGCGCCATGCCAGTCAGTTCCAGCAGTGTCACGGTACTCGCCAGGGCGCTGGCCTTGAGCATCAGGATCACTTCGTTGCTGTAGGCCGGCAGGCCGATCCGCGCAGCGCGCGGCAGCATGATGTAGAACAGCGCTTTGGCCCTGGACATGCCCAGCGCCCGCGCCGCTTCGATCTCACCGCGGGGGATGGCCTGCAGCGCGCCACGCAGGATCTCGGCGATGTAGGCGGCGGTGTGCAGGGTCATGGTCAGCACGGTGCACCAGAACGGATCGCGCAAATAGGGCCACAAGACACTGTTGCGCACGGCGTCGAACTGAGCCAGGCCGTAATAGACCAGAAACAGCTGAACCAGCAATGGCGTGCCGCGGAAGAAGAAGATGTAGCCGAAGGGCAGGGCGCGCACGTACCAGTGCCGGGAGGAACGGGCGATTCCCAGCGGAATGGCCAGGATCAGGCCGGCAATCACGGCGATGGCTACCAGCTCCAGGGTCAGCGTGGCGCCTTGGGCCAGGCGTGGCAGCCACTTGATGATGACTTCCCAGTTCATTGGTTAGGCCTCGCGAAGCCGCGTGCGGCGCGTTTTTCCATGAAGTGCATGCCGGTCATGGCAAGGACGGTCAGGCCCAGGTAGATAACTGCGGCGACCATATAGAAGGTGAAAGGCTGCTTGCTCACCGTCACGGCGATCTGCGAGTGGCGCATGATCTCTTCCAGGCCGATCACCGAGACCAGTGCGGTATCTTTCATCAAGATCATGAACAGGTTGCCCAGGCCCGGCAGGGCGATGCGCCACATCTGCGGCAGGATCAGCTTGGAGAAGATCCGCCCTTTCGACAGGCCCAGGGCCAGGCCCGCTTCTCGGTGGCCCTTGGGGATGGCCAGGATCGCACCACGGAAGACTTCCGTGGCATAAGCGCCGAAGCACAGGCCCAGAGCGATCACGCCAGCGGCAAAGGCGTTGAGCTCCAGGCCGGGAATATTCAGGGCTTCGCCCAGCCGGTTCATCAGGCTGACGGTGCCAAAGTAAATCAGCAACACCCAGAGCAGTTCGGGCACGCCGCGAACCAGGGTGGAGTAGAAGCCACCCAGCCATTGCAGGGGTTTGTACGGCGAGGTCTTGGCCAGGGCGCCAAGCAGCCCCAGTACCAGGCCCAGGCATAGGGCCGACAACGCGAGTTGGACGGTCATCAGTGTCCCGGCCAACAAGGCCGGACCGAATCCGTAGAGATCAATATTCATGGGCAGGTTTGTTCAAGGGACCGGCATTGCCTCCAGGGCAATGCCGGTCGGGGCGAATCAATAGATGCTGAACGGGAAGTACTTGTTGTTGATCTTCTCGTAGGTGCCGTCGGCAACGATTTCCTTCAGAGCGGCGTTCAGCTTGTTGCGCAGTTCGTTGTCACCTTTGCGCACAGCAATACCGACCTTGTCGCTCTCGTTCACCGGCTCGCCTTTGAACTCGTAGTTTTTACCGGCGTCGGACTTGAGCCAATCGTAGTTGGCGTACTTGTCGGCCAGCAGGGCGTCGACGCGGCCGGAGGTCAGGTCCAGGTAGGCGTTTTCCTGGGTGTCGTAGAGGCTGACCTTGAACTTGCCGTCCATGCCGCCGTGATCGTCCAGCCAGACTGCGGCCTGGGTTGCACGCTGGGTGCCGAGGGTCTTGCCGGCCAGCGAAGCATCGTCAGTTTTGAAGTCGACGTTTTTCGGCGCGATGAACTGCTGCTTGTTCGAGTAGTACGGGTCGGTGAAGTCCACGGCCTGCTTGCGTTCGTCGGTGATCGACAGCGACGAGACGATGAAGTCGAACTTCTTGGCGTTCAGGGCCGGGATGATGCCGTCCCAGTCGGAGGTAACCACTTCGCACTCGACTTTCATCTTGGCGCACAGGGCGTCACCGATGTCTTTGTCGAAGCCGACGACCTGGCCACTGGCGTCCTTGTTGTTGAACGGCGGGTAAGCCGCCTCGATGCCCATCTTCAGTTTCTCGGCAGCCATTGCATTGGCCGAGAACACCAGCGTGGCGGCAGCGGCCAGGAGGAATTTCTTATAGGTCTGCATGCGTGTTGCTCCGTTAGCGGTTGCTGGACATGAATTGTTTACAACGCGCCGAGTTCGGGTTTTCAAAAACCTGCTGCGGCGTTCCCTGCTCTTCGACCAGCCCTTGGTGCAGGAAGACAACTTCGCTGGACACCTGGCGGGCGAAGCCCATTTCGTGCGTAACCAGTAGCATGGTACGGCCTTCTTCGGCCAGGGCGCGGATAACGTTAAGCACTTCCTGGACCATTTCCGGATCCAGGGCCGAGGTCGGCTCGTCGAACAGAATGACCTTGGGTTTCATTGCCAGGGTGCGGGCAATGGCAGCGCGCTGTTGCTGACCACCGGACAGTTCGGCCGGGTAGCTGTGGCGTTTGTTGTAGATCCCTACTTTGTTCAGCAGTGCCTCGGCATGCTCGATGGCTTCGGCCTTGCTCTGGCCAAGCACGCGGCGCGGCGCCTCGATGATGTTGTCGAGGATGCTCATGTGCGGCCAGAGGTTGAAGTTCTGGAACACGAAGCCGATCTCGCTGCGCAGGCGATTGATCTGCTTGTTGTCGGCGGCCACCAGGTCGCCGTTCTTCGCCGGCTTCAAGCGCAGCTCTTCACCAGCCACCAGGATCTGGCCCTGATGCGGGTTCTCCAACAGGTTGATGCAGCGCAGCAGAGTGGACTTGCCGGAGCCGGAGGATCCCAGGATCGAGATCACGTCGCCATCGCGAGCGGTCAGCGAGATGCCCTTGAGGATCTCCTGGTCGCCGTAGCGTTTGTGCAGGTTGCGGATTTCCAGCGCGGGCGTGGCCTCAGCCATGTGCGGTCCTCATGTGTTCTGGTGCGCTCCTGCTGTTGGCGGCCTTCGTGGCGAGCGCCAAGCTAGCATAGCGGCGGAATGACAGCCAACAAGGTCGGCAGGGGCAAGTGCTTGCCGGAAGGGTGAGTGTCGCATCGCTGCAGCGGACTGTCGCGCGGATGACCACTTACCCTTGTTTCCAGGGCCGGAGCCTTGATGAAAAAAGGCGCGATGGTGCCAGTTTTGGCCGGTGCTGGGAAGCCGTTTCTGACCTTGTGCCCAGCTTCGGCGCCTGAATGCGGCGATTGGTTGCGCCTGGCGGTTGCGCCTTTTTGCCCTGCGGTTGTGCATGAGGTGTTACCGCGAACGGGTTTTGGTGCACCCGGCTATTTGTAAGTGGGTATTTCAGTAATTGTCTATTTCCGACAGTATTTGATGGTCTTTCGGTCATCTACTGGCAGCAACGTCCTGAATGCCCTGTTCCACGGGGGCTGCCAATACTTCCGTACGAACGGTCGTGCTACTGGCGCGCTTATTGCCTTATCCCTGGCAACAGGATGTAGCACTCTTTTCAGAAGGGTGCGCCTGACGAAATCAGGATGTAGAAAGCCACTCCTTTCAAAGGTAGTTTTATGAGCGGTACGCACAATTCCAATGACCTCGCTCAGGGGCTCAAACAACGGCATGTCACCATGCTGTCTATTGCTGGTGTCATCGGCGCCGGCCTGTTCGTAGGTTCCGGCCACGCCATCGCTGCAGCCGGCCCTGCCGTGCTGCTGGCCTACGCCGCTGCCGGTACCCTGGTGGTGCTGGTAATGCGCATGCTCGGGGAGATGGCGGTCGCTTCGCCGGATACGGGCTCTTTCTCTACTTATGCCGACAAGGCCATCGGCCACTGGGCCGGTTTTACCATCGGCTGGCTGTACTGGTGGTTCTGGGTGCTGGTGATTCCGCTGGAGGCCAACGCCGCAGCAGCCATCCTGCATGCCTGGTTCCCTGATGTCGGCATCTGGGTCTTCAGCCTGGTTATTACCCTGTTGCTGACCGCAACCAACCTGTTCAGCGTGAAGAACTACGGCGAGTTCGAGTTCTGGTTTGCCCTGCTCAAGGTTATCGCCATCATCGGCTTCATCATTCTCGGCACGGCGGCGGTGTTTGGTTTCCTGCCTAACAGCCAGGTCAGCGGTGTCAGTCACCTGTTCGACACCCAGGGCTTCATGCCTAACGGCCTGGGCGCGGTGCTGGCAGCAATGTTGACCACCATGTTCTCGTTCATGGGTACCGAGATCGTCACTATTGCCGCAGCCGAATCCAAGGATCCGGGCAAGCAGATCTCCAAGGCCACCAACTCGGTGATCTGGCGGATCTTCCTGTTCTACCTCGTGTCGATCTTCCTGGTTGTGGCACTGGTACCGTGGAACAGCAGTGAGCTGGCAGAAGTCGGTTCGTACCAGACCGTGCTGAACCTGATGGGCATTCCCAATGCCAAGCTGATCGTCGACATCGTGGTGCTGATCGCGGTAACCAGCTGCCTGAACTCGGCGCTGTACACCTCCTCGCGCATGCTCTTCTCCCTGAGCAAGCGTGGTGATGCACCGGCAGTGGCCCAGCGCACCACCTCCAGCGGTACCCCGTATGTTGCCGTGGTGCTGTCGACGGCGGCGGCGTTCCTTACGGTGGCTGCCAACTACGTGGCTCCTGCCGCAGTGTTCGAGTTCCTGCTGGCAAGCTCCGGCGCCATCGCCTTGCTGGTGTACCTGGTGATTGCCATCTCGCAGCTGCGCATGCGCCGCCAGCGCATGGCCCGTGGCGAGAAGATCGCCTTCAAGATGTGGCTGTTCCCGGGCCTGACCTGGGCAACCATCTTCTTCATCGTCGCCATTCTCACGGTGATGCTGATCCGTCCGGATCACCGTATCGAAATCATCGCGACCGGCTTGCTGTCGATCGCTGTGGTAGCGGCGGGCCTGCTGGTAGCGCGCAAGCGCAAGGCCGAGGCGGCTGGGCGTGCGGTGCTGAACAACTGATTCAGTGGCGTTGAAATGAAAAGGCCGCGTCCTGTGAGGATCGCGGCCTTTTTGTTAAGCGAAGCATCGCGGGGCAAGCCCGCTCCCACCGGGATTTAGGTTGTCTCTGTGGGAGCGGGCTTGCCCCGCGATGAGGCCTCGAAATCAGCCAAACATCTTCTGTTGCTGCTTGGCCACTGCTTCCGAGGCCGAGATGTAGGCTTCCTGGAACTCGTCGCTCTCCAGCCAGGCCATGGTGGTGGTCTCGTCGGCGCCATCCAGCCATTGGCGGTAGGCGCTGAAGACCATGACGATGTAGTCGGTGGCGTGCTCTTCCTTGTGACCTTTGAGTACCAGAGCCAGCAGCGGGTCGACCAGGAACACCGAAATCAGTGCCACCAGGCCGCCTTCCTGGGCTTGTTTCATCTTGTCGAACAGGGCGGTGTAGCTGCCCGAGTTCATGGCCTTGTTGAAGACCTGCTCGACGCTGGCGCTGGAACTCTCGCCGGAGCCCTTGACCGCCTGGCCGCTACGCACCATGCGGTTCTCGCGAGCCTTGTTGGCGGCGCGCTTGGCGCGTTTCTGTTGTTTGCTGTTGGAGGCCATCGGTGAATCCTGAGTCGAAAAATTTTGCGTATTGAAGCCTAGTTGGCAAAGAAACCCAAGTGTATCCGACGGCCTCGCTCAGGCGGGCTGTGCCAGCTCGCCACGGTCTTCCTCGACAAGTACCCGGGCCGCACGCTCAACCAGCAGCGGATCGGGCTGGTAGGCGACGCTGAGGTCCTTGCCGGGATAATCCAGTGAATGCAGGAAGTGGCGGATGCAATTGATCCGTGCGCGCTTCTTGTCGTCGGACTTGATCACCGTCCAGGGTGCATCAGCGGTGTCGGTATGGAAGAACATCGCCTCTTTGGCGGCGGTGTATTCGTCCCACTTGTCCAGCGACTTGATGTCGATGGGCGACAGCTTCCAGTGCTTGAGTGGGTCGTCGCGGCGCGAGATGAAGCGGCGCAGCTGCTCTTCGCGGTTGACCGAGAACCAGTATTTGAACAGAAGGATGCCGCTGTTGCAGAGCATGCGCTCAAGGTCGGGTGCCTGGCGCATGAACTCCAGGTATTGCAGGGGCGAGCAGAAGTCCATGACCCGCTCGACCCCGGCGCGGTTGTACCAGGAGCGGTCGAAGAAGACCATTTCGCCGGCGGTGGGCAGGTGCTGGATGTAACGCTGGAAGTACCACTGGCCCTTTTCCTGTTCGGAAGGCTTCTCCAGGGCGACGATACGCGCGCCACGCGGATTCAGGTGCTCCATGAAGCGTTTGATGGTGCCGCCTTTACCGGCCGCATCACGGCCTTCGAAGAGCACGACGATGCGCTGGCCGGTGTCCTTGGCCCAGCTTTGCACCTTGAGCAGCTCGATCTGCAGCTGGTGCTTGGCTTTCTCGTACTCTGCGCGGCGCATGCGAGTCCGGTACGGATAGCTGGCAGGCAGTTTCGCTGCGGTGCTGTCTTCGTTCGAGCCGCGTGGAGCCGAGGCGACTTTCAGCGCAGCCGGTTCCTGGCTGATGGCGCTGATTTCGCCGTCTGCGGTAACCGTGGCTGGCTTGCGGGTGGTGCGTGGTCGCCGCGGGCGTGTGGCGGCGGGTTTGCGTGGCGGAGTCTGGCTGGTGCTGGCCGGTGTGTCCGAAGTCGGCGAGGGCAGGGGCAGGGCAGTGGATTCTTCGCTCATGTGGGGCCTGTAGGTTTTGTCGAATGTCCTTCAGGCAGCATACGGCGGTTTGTCGCAGAGGTACTGATGTTGGTCAACAGCCTCCGGTTTTTCCGGCACAAACAAAAAACCCCTGAATCTCGCGATTCAGGGGTTTCGGTATTAGTGGTGCCCAGAGACGGAATCGAACCGCCGACACGGGGATTTTCAATCCCCTGCTCTACCGACTGAGCTATCTGGGCAACGGGGCGCATTAAAAGGCTTTTTCGGATTTGCGTCAACGACTTTTTGAAAAATTTTTAAATTAATTCCGTCGCTTACGATTTTCCGGGGTTATTCGGCAGGTGGAACGTAGCCTTCGGCCTTTTCGTATTCCTGGCCGGAGAAGAACTTGTCCATCTCGCCCTGGAGGAATTTGCGGTCCTCGGCGTTCATCATGTTCAAACGCTTCTCGTTGATCAGCATGGTCTGTTCTTTCTGCCAGTCGGCCCAGGCCTTCTGCGAGATGTTCTCGTAGATGTCCTGGCCTTTGGCGCCCGGGTACGGTGGACGCTCCAGGCCTGGCAGTTGTTCGTTGTACTTGCGGCACATTACGGTGCGGGTCATCGCGACTCTCCTGCAATCAAAACGTCGGCCGCGCGTTTCAGCAGTTTTTTCACCGGGGCGGCAAGGCCCAGGCGCGGCGGGGTGGCGAGGTTATACCAGAGCCAGTCGGGCTCGGCCACGTGGGCCCGAGTGTCATCGACCCGGACCAGCCATGGTTCGATGGCCAGCTGGAAATGGCTGAAGGTGTGCGTCAGGCCGTCCAGCGCCTGGCTGGTGGTAAGGCTCAGGCCGTGCTGGTCGATCAGGTCGTCGAGCTGTTCCAGGTTGTCCAGCTCCGGCAGGCTCCACAAGCCGCCCCAGAGCCCCGTGGACGGGCGCCGGTAGAGCAGAATGGCGCCTTCGCGGTTGGCCAGCAGCGGCATCAGTGTGCGCCGCTGAGGCAGCTCCTTGCGCGGCTTGGGCAGCGGGTAGCGGATTTCCTGGCCGAGCATGTGCGCTTCGCAGCCGACCTGCAGCGGACACAGCAGGCAACTGGGCTTGCTGCGGGTGCACAGGGTCGCGCCGAGGTCCATCATCGCCTGGGTGTAATTATTGACCCGGGTGTGAGGGGTATAGCGTTCGGCATTGGCCCACAGCGCCTTGGCCACCTTCGGCTCACCCGGATAGCCTTCCTGGGCGGTGTAGCGGGCCAGCACGCGCTTGACGTTGCCGTCGAGGATCGGCGCGCGCAGGCCCATGCTGATACTGGCGATGGCGCCAGCAGTGGACAGGCCGATGCCGGGCAGCTCGGTAAGCTTCTCGACATCCCGCGGGAATTCGCCAGCGTACTGCTCGACGACGATCTTCGCGGTTTTTTGCAGGTTGCGCGCGCGAGTGTAGTAACCCAGGCCGGTCCACAGGTGCAGCACCTCGTCTTCAGGGGCTGCAGCCAGCGCCTCTACTGTCGGCAGGGCTTCCATGAAGCGGCCGAAGTAGTTGAGCACGGTGCTGACCTGGGTCTGCTGCAACATGATTTCCGATACCCACACCCGGTACGGCGTGATGCCCTGTTGCCAGGGCAGGTCATGCCGGCCGTTACGGTCGTACCATTCCAGCACTGCGCTGGAAAACTGCTCGGGGCTCATCGCTTGAACAACCCCTTGAGTGCATCCTTGAGTTCCGGGCTGACCTTGTCACCGAGCTTCTCATCGATCTTGTCGCTGAGTTTCTCGCTGACTTTATCGCCGGCCAGCTTGGCGGCGACTTTACCCAGGCCGTCCTTGTCCAGGCGGCAGGCTTTGGCGCCCAGCTCAAGCGGGCCGCGGCAGCGCAGTGGCAGTTCGAGGCCGACATACCGTTCGCCGACCTGGCAGGCCGGATCTGGCATGTCGCGCTTGTCGCCTTCGACAATCACGCCGACGCGGTAGTCCATACCCAATACACGCAAGTCGAGATCGCCATGACCGTTGACGCTCAGGCCGGGAATGCGGGCCTTGAGGTCAGGGTTGCTGGCTACGCCATTACGCAACACCAGGCTGCCTTTGAGCTCCTGGAACGGGGTGTCCTTGCCGCGGGGTTCGCCGCTCAGGTCCTTGCGGTTGAGGGTGGCGATGGCCTGGCAGAGCTGCTGCTCAAGGTTGGCGTTGACCAGGATGCCGTCGTTGATGATAAAGCTGGCATTGCCGTTGAGGGTATCGACCAGGGCCTTCTGGCTGTTGCCGGTGGCGGTGAGGTCGCTGCTCAGGGTCAACAGGCCTTTGACTGGCGGGGTTTCGGTCTGACTCTTGAGGAAGTGCTCGACCGGTACCCGGTTGACCTTGGTGGTGAGGCCGATCTGCGGCACTGCCGGGCGAACATCCAGGGTGCCCTTGGTTTCGAAGTCGCCGTTGTAGAGACCGCCGCGCAGGGCTTCCAGGGTAATCAGGCCACCCTGGCCCTGAGTCTTGAGGTGGGCATTGTCGATAGGCAGCTTCTCCAGCGTCAGCAGACCGAAGCTCAGGTCAGCCTGGAGGTCGAGCTGGCGCAGGCGATCGACCGGCAACAGTTTGTCGTTGCTCCAGGCCACCTGGGTCGGGGCATCGGGCAGCGGTGTGTTGCCGGCACTGGCCAGGGCGCTTTGTTCCTTGCTCTTGACTTCGGCCTGGCGCGCAGCAGTGGCGCTGGCAGCGGCTTCGCTCTTGGCCGGCATATAGCGGTCGGCGTCGAACTTGTCAGCCTTGAGCTGAATGCGCAGGGACTGCTTGGCGAAGTCTTCGACGGCCAGGCGACCACTGAAGGTGCTGTCGTCCAGTTTTACCGCCAGGTCTTCCAGCGCCAGGCTGTTGGGACTGCCTTGCAGGCGGCTGACCATCTCGAACTTGCTCAGCGCGGTGGCATCGGCAGTAGCCGGAAGCGGGTGGCCGATGCTGTCGAGGAAGGTGCGCAGGTCAATCTGGGCGATGGACAGGCCACCGGTCAGTTGCGGGGTTTTGTCCAGCTCGCGCAGGTTCAGCTCACCCAGGGCGCGCAGTTGGTTGGCCGAAAGTTTCAGGCCGTTCCATTCGGCGACATTGGCGGCCAGGTCGACCAGCAGCTGGCCCTGGGCGGCGAAGGTCAGGGTCTTGCCCTGCAGCGGCTCGCCTGAGGCTTCGCCACTGAGCTTCATGTCTTCGAACTGGTAGCGTTTCAGGCGACGGTCGAAGCGCAGCTCGCCGTTGAGTTCGGTGCGCGCCTTGAGTACCGGTTGCCCGGCGCTGACGAAGGCGGTCATTTTCAGCGGGATGTTCACCCCTTCGTGGACAGCACCGGTGCTCAGCTGGATGCTTTCGGCGGCAAAGGTCTGGCCGCTGCGCGCATCACTGTATTGAACCCGGGCGTTATTCACGGTCAGGCTGTCGATATCGAGCTTGACCGGACGCTCGTTGGCGTCGCTCTTGCTGTCGGCCTTGGCCGTGGTTTCGCCAGCAGGTGCGGGCGTTGCACCTTCAGTTGGAGCCGCAGCGGCAGCGGGCAACGGTTTGCCAATGTCTTCCCAGTTGCCGTGGCCGTTCTCGTCGCGGCTCAGAATCAGGTTCAGACCTTCGACGCGCACGTCGCTCATCTGCACTTCACGGCGCAGCAGCGGCAGCACGCGCACTGACAGACCGAGCATCTGCAGGTCGGCAAAGGCTACTTTCGGGTTGTTCAGGGTAGCAATGCTGGCTTCATGCAGCTCCAACCCCAGCCAGGGAAACAGGCTCCAGCCAATGTCGCCATTGAGCGTTAGCTCAACGTGGGCTTTTTCGCGTGCCAGCTGGCGAATCTCGTCTTTGTAGTCGTTGGGATCGAAGAGGTGGGTCAGGGCAAAGCCTAGAGCCACAATGATCAGCAACAGCCCGAGAAGCACTAGCCCCAGGATTTTGCCGAACGCTTTCATGGGCGAGTCCTTGTAGTCCGATTCTAAAATTTAGCCGCAGAGTATAGCGCTGTGCTTGTAGTCGCTGGGGGTGGTCGAGGATTCACGTGGAATTCTCCTACATCACCATCAGATTCTTCAGGTAGAGCTGATTTAGGGGGGCAGGGTTTCGACCGCGGTGAGCTTCACAGTTCAGTTGGCGAACAAAAGACGGCATCAGTTTGCTTTCAAAGACGAAGGCTAATGCTACTCTTTCGCCGCTCACAGACCCTGCTGCGGCGAAATGTCGCGTTTTGCAGGGCATTTGTGCCAAAAAACGATCAGTTGCCGAGAGGCCAAGGTCGTGAGCCGTGAGCTGACCATCTCTACGAGGGGAACACGATAATGAACAGCAGTATCACGGCAGGCGCGCTGACCAGCAGCCCTGGTTTCCTGTCCAAAGAGCGGATCATCGCCACGCCCGGTTTCAACCGCTGGCTGGTGCCACCGGCAGCGCTGGCCATCCATCTGTGCATCGGCATGGCCTATGGTTTTTCGGTGTTCTGGTTGCCGCTGTCGCAGGCGATTGGCATTACCGCGTCGGTCGCCTGTGCGCCGGACATGAGCTTTTTCGCTCGCCTGTTCAGCGCTGAATGCGACTGGCAGATTTCGATGCTGAGCTGGATCTATACCCTGTTCTTTGTGTTCCTCGGTTGCTCCGCCGCTATCTGGGGCGGTTGGCTGGAGCACGCCGGGCCGCGCAAGGCCGGTGTGGTGTCGGCGCTGTGCTGGTGCGGTGGCTTGCTGATTTCGGCGTTCGGCATCTATACCCACCAGCTCTGGCTGATGTGGCTGGGCTCGGGTGTCATCGGTGGTATCGGCCTGGGCCTGGGCTACATCTCCCCGGTGTCGACCCTGATCAAGTGGTTCCCGGACAAGCGCGGAATGGCCACTGGCATGGCGATCATGGGCTTTGGCGGCGGCGCCATGGTCGGTGCGCCGCTGGCGGCAGCGCTGATGAATCACTTCGCCAGCCCTGAAGGCGTCGGTGTCTGGCAGAGCTTCGTAGTGATGGCGGTGATCTACTTCGTGTTCATGATCGGCGGGGCCCTGGCCTATCGAGTGCCGCCTACCGGCTGGAAGCCTGAAGGCTGGACCGCACCGTTGAAGAAAGCCAGCAATGCGATGATCACTCATCGCCATGTGCATGTCAGTGTTGCGTGGAAAACACCGCAGTTTGCACTGATCTGGCTGGTACTGTGCCTGAACGTATCGGCGGGTATCGGTATCCTGGGCATGGCCTCGCCGCTGCTGCAGGAAGTGTTCGCCGGTAAATTGCTCGGCAATGACCTGAGCTTCAGCGAGCTCAACACCGCGCAACTGGCGCAAATTGCCGCAATCGCCGCCGGGTTTACCGGGTTGTTGAGCCTGTTCAACATTGGCGGGCGGTTTTTCTGGGCCTCGTTCTCCGACTATATCGGGCGCAAGAACACCTATTTTGCCTTCTTCGCCCTCGGTGTCGCTCTGTATGCGCTGGTGCCGAACATGGGCCATCTGGGCAATATCGCCCTGTTCGTGGCGGCGTTCTGCATCATCTTGTCGATGTACGGTGGCGGTTTCGCTACCGTGCCGGCTTATCTGGCTGACCTGTTCGGCACGCAGATGGTCGGCGCCATTCACGGCCGTCTGCTGACCGCCTGGGCTGCGGCCGGCGTGCTGGGGCCGGTGCTGATTACCTACTTGCGTGAATACCAGCTGGCGCTGGGTGTGGAACGTGCGGCGGTGTACGACATCACCCTGTACATCCTTGCCGGCCTGCTGGTACTGGGGTTTGTCTGCAATGCATTGGTGCGCCCGGTGGCCGACAAGTACTTCATGACTGACGCGCAACTGGCAGCCGAGCAGGCGCTGGGCCATGACCAGAACAACGCCAATGCCCGGGTGCTGGAGTGGCACGCAGCACCTGGCAGCCTGCCGCTGGTGGTTGCCGCCTGGCTGGTGGTGGGGATTCCGCTGGCCTGGGGGATCTGGGTGACACTGCAGAAGACTGCGGTACTGTTCAACTGACCCCCCCGCTCCTACCGAGTTGCAGAAAATCGTCATGTGGCAGGTAAATCCCCTGCCACATGTCATCTTCGTTCCATGCCACGCGCTTCTAGGCCTATAATGACCGCCTTTTTCGCCCAATGATTTTGCGGAGCTGGTGATGGTCGAACGTAAGGCTTCCGTCGAGCGCAATACTCTGGAAACCCAGATCAAGGCCTCGATCAACCTGGATGGCAGCGGCAAGGCCCGATTTGATATCGGTGTGCCTTTCCTTGAACACATGCTCGACCAAATCGCCCGACATGGGCTGATTGATCTCGACATCGAGTGCAAGGGCGACCTGCATATCGACGATCACCATACCGTCGAAGACGTCGGTATCACCCTTGGCCAGGCGTTCAACCAGGCCATCGGCGACAAGAAGGGCATCCGCCGCTACGGCCATGCCTATGTGCCGCTCGACGAAGCCTTGTCGCGTGTGGTCATCGACTTCTCCGGCCGTCCAGGCCTGCAGATGCACGTGCCGTACACCCGCGCCTCGGTGGGCGGTTTCGATGTCGACCTGTTCCAGGAATTCTTCCAGGGCTTCGTCAACCACGCCAACGTCACCCTGCACATCGACAACCTGCGTGGGCACAACACCCACCACCAGATCGAGACGGTGTTCAAGGCTTTCGGCCGCGCGCTGCGCATGGCCATCGAGCTGGATGAGCGTATGGCCGGGCAAATGCCATCGACCAAGGGTTGCCTGTAATGCAGACAGTTGCCGTTATCGACTATGGCATGGGCAACCTGCACTCGGTGGCCAAGGCGCTGGAACACGTGGGTGCCGGCAAGGTACTGATCACCAGCGATGCTGCGGTCATCCGCGAGGCTGATCGCGTGGTGTTCCCGGGTGTCGGCGCGATTCGCGATTGCATGGCCGAAATTCGCCGCCTGGGCTTCGACAGCCTGGTGCGTGAAGTCAGCCAGGACCGTCCGTTCCTGGGCATATGCGTAGGTATGCAGGCGTTGCTCGATCACAGCGAAGAGAACGATGGTGTCGACTGCATCGGCCTGTTCCCCGGCCAGGTGAAGTTCTTCGGCAAAGACCTGCACGAAGACGGCGAGCACCTGAAGGTGCCGCACATGGGCTGGAACGAAGTCACCCAGGCCATCGACCATCCGCTGTGGCACAACATTCCTGACCTTGCACGTTTCTACTTCGTGCACAGCTACTACATCACTGCGGCCAAGGCCGTGCAGGTGGTGGGTCGCGGTCACTACGGTGTCGATTTCGCTGCCGCGCTGGCTGAAGGTTCGCGTTTTGCCGTGCAGTTCCACCCGGAGAAGAGCCATACCCATGGCCTGCAGCTGCTGCAGAACTTCGCGGCCTGGGACGGACGCTGGTAATGAGCAAATCCAGGACCAAGGCACCGATCCTCACCCTCGCGCCGGAACAGGAACGTGAGGCGCTGGACGTACTCAAGCGCTTCCTCGAAGACCGTTTCGAGCTGCAGCTGGGGTCGTTCGAGGTCGCCGAGGTACTGGAAGTGTTCACCAAAGAGATTGCCCCGCACTACTACAACAGGGCGATTTTCGATGTGCAGAACCACCTCAAAGAGCGGTTCGAAAGCATCGAAAGCGACCTGTGGGCGCTTGAGAAGAACTGACTTCTCGAGCATCACTGTTTACCGAATAGACAGGTTTTCCAGATGCTGATTATCCCCGCTATCGATCTCAAGGACGGTGCTTGCGTACGTCTGCGCCAAGGCCGCATGGAAGATTCCACCGTTTTCTCCGACGACCCGGTGAGCATGGCCGCCAAGTGGGTCGAAGGCGGCTGCCGTCGTCTGCATCTGGTTGACCTCAACGGCGCCTTCGAAGGCCAGCCGGTCAATGGCGAAGTGGTTACCGCCATCGCCAAGCGCTACCCGAACCTGCCGATCCAGATCGGTGGCGGCATCCGTTCGCTGGAAACCATCGAGCACTACGTCAAAGCCGGCGTCAGCTACGTGATCATCGGCACCAAAGCGGTGAAAGAGCCGGAGTTCGTTGCTGAAGCTTGCCGCGCGTTCCCGGGCAAGGTCATCGTCGGCCTGGACGCCAAAGACGGTTTCGTCGCTACCGACGGCTGGGCTGAAGTCAGCTCGGTGCAGGTCATCGACCTGGCCAAGCGTTTCGAAGCCGACGGCGTCTCGGCCATCGTCTACACCGACATCGCTAAAGACGGCATGATGCAAGGCTGCAACGTACCGTTCACTGCTGCCCTGGCTGCTGCCACCAAGATCCCGGTCATCGCCTCCGGCGGTATCCACAACCTCGGTGACATCAAGGCCCTGCTCGACGCCAAGGCGCCAGGCATCATCGGTGCGATCACCGGCCGCGCCATCTACGAAGGCACCCTGGATGTCGCCGAGGCACAAGCCTTCTGCGACAGCTATAAAGGCTGAGGACTCCGACATGGCACTGGCCAAGCGCATCATCCCTTGCCTGGACGTGGACAACGGCCGGGTGGTCAAGGGCGTCAAGTTCGAGAACATCCGCGATGCCGGTGACCCGGTGGAAATCGCCCGGCGCTACGATGAACAGGGCGCTGACGAAATCACCTTCCTCGACATTACCGCCAGCGTCGATGGTCGCGATACCACCCTGCATACCGTCGAGCGCATGGCCAGCCAGGTGTTCATTCCGCTGACCGTGGGCGGTGGCGTACGTACCGTGCAGGACATCCGCAACCTGCTCAATGCCGGTGCCGACAAGGTCTCGATCAACACCGCAGCGGTGTTCAATCCGGAGTTCGTTGGCGAGGCTGCCGCGCACTTTGGTTCGCAGTGCATCGTGGTTGCGATCGACGCCAAGAAAGTTTCCGGCCCGGGCGAAACCCCACGCTGGGAGATCTTCACCCACGGTGGTCGCAAGCCGACTGGCCTGGATGCGGTGGAGTGGGCGAAGAAGATGGAAGGCCTGGGTGCCGGTGAGATCCTGCTGACCAGCATGGATCAGGACGGCATGAAGAACGGCTTTGACCTGGGCGTGACCCGGGCCATCAGCGATGCCTTGGGTATTCCGGTGATTGCTTCAGGTGGTGTGGGTAATCTGCAGCATCTGGCTGACGGGATTCTTGAAGGTCATGCCAGTGCTGTGCTGGCGGCGAGCATCTTCCACTTTGGTGAGTACACGGTGCCGGAAGCCAAGGCCTTTATGGCCAAGCAGGGGATTGTCGTTCGCTGACGGTCCTCTATCGCGGGGCAAGCCCGCTCCCACCGGGATCTAGGTGATCCCGGTGGGAGCGGGCTTGCCCCGCGATAGCTTTCACCCCAGATTCTTGCCCAATAGCGCGTGATACAGCTCGCTGTCGCCGAGAATCCCCACCACCGTATTCCCCTCTTGCAGCACCAGCTTGTTACCGGTCTGGTAACGGATCTGCAGCGCCTCACGCATACCGATACTGGCACTGACCAACGTCGGCTTGCGGCCCAGTCCTTCCACCGCTTCACCCGGTGCCCAGTTCTGCAGGTCCATGCCTGTGGCGCCCTGGCGTGCACCCTTGATGGTGTTGCCTTCGGCCAGGTCCAGCCACGAGTCGCCACCCGGATCGATACACACCGAGCCATTGATGCGCTTGCACTTGTCCAGGGTGCGCATCAGGCTGCGGCCACACAGGACGTTGAGCGGGTTGGTGTGGGCGACGAAGGTCCGTACATATTCGTCGGCCGGGTTGAGAACGATCTCTTCGGGCTTGCTGTACTGGATGATCTTGCCGTCTTTCATGATGGCGATACGGCTGCCCAGCTTCAGTGCTTCGTCCAGGTCGTGGCTGACGAAGACTATGGTCTTGCTCAGCTTGCGTTGCAGCTCCAGCAGCTCGTCCTGCAGGCCCTGACGGATCAGCGGGTCGAGGGCGGAGAAGGGTTCGTCCATCAGCAGGATATCGGCGTCCATGGCCAGCGCGCGGGCCAGGCCCACACGTTGCTGCATGCCGCCTGAGAGTTCATCGGGTTTCTTGTTGCGCCATTGCGTCAGGCCGACCAGTTCGAGTTTTTCGTCGACCAGCTTGCGCCGTTCTTTTTCCGGACGGCCCTGCATTTCCAGGCCGAAGCTGATGTTCTCGCGCACGGTCAGCCAGGGCATCAGGGCGAACTTCTGGAACACCATGGCGATGCGCTTGGTGCGCATCATCTTCAGTTCTGCCGGGGTGCAATGGGCGATGTCGATATGCGAGCCTTCATGCTCGACGAACAACTTGCCGCGGCTGACAGTGTTAAGGCCGTTGATGCAGCGCAGCAAACTCGACTTGCCCGAACCGGACAGGCCCATCAGCACGCAGATCTCGCCTTTGTTGATATCCAGGTTGGCCTTTTCCACGCCGACTACCAACCCGGTTTTCTTCAGGATCTGCTCCCGCGAAAAGCCTTGGTCAAGCAGGCTGAGGGCCTCACGCGGTCGGCTGGAGAAGATAACGTCTACATCTTCGAAGCGAATAATGCTCATGCTTCACTCCTTACCGGTGCGTCGGGTTGTTTGCAGATGCGGTCGAGCATGATCGCCAGCAATACGATCGCAAGACCTGCTTCAAAGCCCAGGGCGATATCGGCAGTGTTCAGTGCGTTGACAACAGGTTTGCCCAGGCCATCAGCACCCACCAGGGCGGCAATCACCACCATCGACAGCGACAGCATGATGCATTGGGTTACGCCGGCAGCGATGCTCGGCATGGCGTGGGGCAGTTCGATGCGCGACAGCAATTGGCGGCGTGAGCAGCCGAACGCCTTGCCGGCGTCGAGCAGTTCCTGGGGCACATCACAGATACCCAGGTAGGTCAGGCGGATCGGCGCGGCGATGGCGAACACCACCGTCGAGATCAGTCCCGGGACAACGCCCAGGCCGAACAGGGTCAGGGTCGGGATCAGGTACACGAAGGTAGGTACCGTCTGCATCAGGTCGAGGACCGGGCGCATGGCGGTGTAGAACATCGGTTTATGTGCGGCAAGGATGCCCAGCGGCACGCCGATGGCCACGCAGACCAGGGTGGCGAACAACACCTGGGCCAGGGTCTCCATGGTCTCTTGCCAGTAGCCGAGGTTGAGGATCAGCAGGAATGACAGCACGCAGAAAACGGTCAGCGCCCATTTGCGCTGGATCAGGTGCGCGATCACTGCAATCAGGCCGATCAGGACGAAGGGATTGAACCAGGTCAGTGCCCCGGTTACACCGTGAATCATGTATTCCAGTGCCGCAGCGAAGGCATCGAAGTAGTTGGCGCCGTGTTGCGTCAACCATTCAACGAAGCCTGCGATGTACTGGCCCAGAGGGAGTTTTTCATCGATCAGCATGATAGCGAGCGTCCACCTGCAAAAAATTGAAGACAGCCTGCGGCGGGGCCAGCCCGCCGCAGGCAGTGCTTACTGCGTCAGTTTGGCCTTGGCCGCCTCCAGGCCTGGTTTGCCGTCAACGGTGGTAACCCCTGCCAGCCAGGTATCGAGTACCTGAGGGTTGTTTTTCAGCCAGGCTTTGGCTGCGGCGTCGGGTTTCATCTTGTCGTCCAGGACGTTGCCCATCAGGGTGCTTTCCATGTCCAGGGTGAAGGACAGGTTTTTCAGCAGCTGACCGACGTTGCTGCATTCCTGCGTATAGCCCTTGCGGGTGTTGGTGAGTACGGTGGCCTTGCCGTAGTCGGGGCCGAAGAAGTCATCGCCACCGTCGAGGTATTTCATTTTGAAGCGGGTGTTCATCGGGTGCGGTTCCCAGCCCAGGAACACCACCGCGGTATCGCGGCGCTGGGCGCGTTCTACCTGCGAGAGCATGCCCGCTTCGCTGGACTCGACCACCTTGAACCCGGCGTCCTTGAGGCCGAAGGCGTTCTTGTCGATCATGCTCTGGATGGTGCGGTTACCGTCGTTGCCGGGTTCGATGCCGTAGATCTTGCCGTCCAGTTCCTTCTTGAACTTGGCGATGTCGGCGAAGTTCTTCAGCCCCTTGTCATACAGGGCCTGGGGTACGGCGAGGGTGTACTTGGCGTTCTCGAGGTTGGCTCGCACGGTCTCTACCGTACCGGCATCGCGGTACTGCTTGATGTCGTTTTCCATGGTCGGCATCCAGTTGCCGAGGAACACGTCCATGTTCTTGCCGTCGGCCAGCGACTTGTAGGTCACCGGCACCGAAATCATCGTGGTCTTGGTCTTGTAGCCCAGCGACTGCAGGACAACGCTGGTAACCGCGGTAGTGACGGTGATATCGGTCCAGCCGACATCGGAGAAGTTGACGGTATGACACTGCTCAGGCTCTGCGGCCTGGGCCAGCAGCGGCACACTCAGTAGCGCGGCCAGCAATAGCGAGGGTGAACCTTTCATTCGATGGACTCCTGATGTTTTTCTCGGACGTCCCACGGGACCGCCGTGCTTTATGGTTTGCATTCGGTCGGACCTGACTATCGGGCGATAGCGGGACAGGTGCCGTGCAATCGAGTCGATACCGATCATCTAACAGCGAAAATCAAACGCCTACAGGGTGCGTCGTATCCAGTACAGACAGGGTCGCTTCCAGTGTCGATGAGGTCGTTTACAGATTTATCCCACCCCGTAAACGCAGTTTTGCTACCTCTGCACCGCAAAAAAACGGCGCAGAAGCGGTCGTGACAGCTGGCGGCGTTGCTGGGCAAGAACGCGTCGGTTGTAGACGTCAGAAGTCCGCTCAAAAGCCTGATGATGCGCGCATTCGGCGGATTGCCGCCCTTTCAGCGTAGCAGTTGCAACGCCCTTGGCCTGGCTGGGGGAGGGCTGCTCAATCAGGAGGTATGCGCCATGGCCATCAGTGTGTTCGACCTGTTCAAGATCGGCGTCGGTCCCTCCAGTTCCCATACCGTCGGGCCCATGCGTGCAGCGGCGCTGTTCGTTCAGGGACTGCGCGAGCGTGGTGAACTTGAGCAGGTGCAACGCGTCGAGGTGCGCCTGTATGGCTCGCTGTCGGCCACCGGAATCGGCCACGGTAGCGACAACGCGGTGATCATGGGCCTGATGGGCGAGTGGCCGGACGCAATCGATCCTTCACAGATTGGCCCGCGCATCGCTGCACTGCGCGAAACAGACACCTTGCTGCTTGATGGACGGTTGGAAGTCGGCTTTGTCTGGCGCCGTGACATGCTGCTGCTGGACGAGAACCTGCCCTACCATCCCAACGCCATGACCCTGATTGCTGAAGGGGGTGACGGCGAGCTGCATCGCGACACCTATTACTCGGTCGGCGGCGGCTTTGTCGTCGATGCGGCCCAGGCCGCAAGCGGAGTGCTGGACGCCGACAACACCGTACTCCCGTACGATTTCAACAGCGCTGTTGAACTGCTGGAGCTGTGCAAGAAAAACGACCTGCGCGTGTCGCAACTGATGCTGGAAAACGAGAAGGTCTGGCGCAGCGAAGCGGAGATTCGCGCCGGACTGTTGAAGCTCTGGCATGCCATGCAGGCGTGTGTCGAAAACGGCCTCAAGTATGAAGGCATCCTTCCTGGCGGGCTTAACGTCAAACGCCGTGCGGCCAAGCTGCATCGCAGTCTGCAGGAGCTGAACAAGCCCAATGTGATCGGCTCGACCTTGAGCGCCATGGAGTGGGTCAACCTCTATGCCCTGGCGGTCAACGAAGAAAACGCGGCCGGTGGGCGCATGGTCACGGCGCCGACCAATGGCGCGGCGGGGATCATTCCGGCGGTGCTGCATTACTACATGCGCTTCAGCGACGAGGTCAGTGAAGCCTGTGTGGTCGACTTCTTCCTGGGGGCGGCGGCAGTAGGCATCTTGTGCAAGAAAAACGCATCGATTTCCGGTGCCGAAGTCGGTTGTCAGGGCGAAGTCGGTTCGGCCTGTGCGATGGCGGCGGCGGGGCTTGCCGAAGTGCTCGGCGCGACCCCGGGACAACTGGAAAATGCCGCCGAGATCGGCCTTGAACATAACCTGGGGCTTACCTGCGACCCGGTTGGTGGGCTGGTCCAGGTGCCGTGCATCGAGCGCAATGCGATTGCTGCGGTGAAGGCCATCAACGCCGCTCAAATGGCACTGCGCGGCGACGGCGAGCACTTCATCTCGCTCGACCGGGTGATCCGCACCATGCGCGACACCGGCGCCGACATGCATGACAAATACAAGGAAACTTCACGTGGTGGCCTCGCGGTTAACGCCATCGAATGTTGATCTGGCCTGCGCCGTTTATGCCCATGCGTGCCACCTTTTAGCGCGCCGCTCGATACCCTCGCTTTAAACAGCTGTCACCCCAGCGATTGGCGCCTGGGGTGACACATCGTTGATGTCGTTTCTGGGCATCCTTCCCACAAGTGCTACCGAATTGCTCAGCTCGCCTTTGCAGCGGCGCTAGGACGCTTGTTTGCGTTTAATGCGCGGCTTGGCAACACAGGCCTTTTAGACGCTGCGCGACGTCGTTTTTGGGTTTTGTTGAATGCCCATTCAATTTCAGGCATGGCATTTGCGTTGTGATTGGCAAAGCCCCTGCATTCGAATCGGGGCCGTGACAAAAAAAGCCCGTGCCTGCCTGAGGCGCACCCTGCATTGTGTGAGGAGATACCGCGATGACGTCGTACAACTCCGGGACCCCAACCCAGAACCGCACACCACAATCCATCGGCTTCCTGCTGCTGGATAACTTCACGCTCATCTCTCTGGCGTCTGCGGTTGAACCGCTGCGCATGGCCAACCAGCTTTCCGGCCGCGAGCTGTATCGCTGGAGCACTCTGAGCGTGGACGGTGGCCAGGTCTGGGCCAGCGACGGCTTGCAGATCACCCCGGATGCGGCGATGCACAAGGCACCGCCGATGGACACCGTGATTGTCTGCGGCGGCATCGGCATTCAACGTACCGTCACCCGCGAGCACGTGACCTGGCTGCAGAGCCAGGCCCGTCAGTCGCGCCGTCTTGGCGCGGTATGCACGGGCAGCTGGGCCCTGGCGTGTGCCGGCCTGCTCGACGGCTTCGATTGCAGCGTGCATTGGGAATGCCTGGCGGCAATGCAGGAAGCCTTCCCACGGGTAAGCATGAGCACCCGCCTGTTCACCCTCGACCGCAACCGCTTTACCAGCTCCGGCGGTACCGCGCCGCTGGACATGATGCTGCACCTGATCAGCCGCGATCATGGCCGTGAACTGTCGGCGGCGATTTCCGAGATGTTTGTCTACGAACGCATTCGCAACGAGCAGGATCACCAGCGCGTGCCGCTCAAGCATATGCTCGGCACCAACCAGCCGAAGCTGCAGGAAATCGTCGCGCTGATGGAAGCCAACCTGGAAGAGCCGATCGACCTCGACGAACTGGCCGTGTATGTCGCGGTGTCGCGTCGCCAGCTTGAGCGCCTGTTCCAGAAATACCTGCACTGCTCGCCGTCGCGCTATTACCTGAAACTGCGCTTGATTCGTGCCCGGCAACTGCTCAAGCAGACACCGATGTCGATCATCGAAGTGGCGTCGGTGTGCGGCTTTGTTTCCACGCCGCACTTCTCCAAGTGCTATCGCGAATACTTCGGTATTCCGCCGCGTGACGAGCGCGTGGGCTCCAATACGGCGCAGCAGGTGGCAATGATGCCGATTCCGCAGGCACTGGTGCTGTCGCCACTGGCCGGGCCGATGTCGGCGTTGAGCCAGGCGCGCAATGAGTCGACGTTTGCCAGTGTAAGGCTCTAGGCGAGGCTTCGGTGGGGGGGGGGGGGGGGGGGGGGGGGGGGGGAGGGGGGGGGGAGGGGGGGGGGAGGGGGAAACAATACAA
>NZ_JBMOWO010000139.1:0-11034 GCF_049310525.1 Pseudomonas sp. GZD-222 | reverse complement strand
TGGGAGCGGGCTTGCCCCGCGATGCGATGTGACTGACAGATCGCAATCGCGGGGCAAGCCCGCTCCCACCCTTTCAGCGATTCTGGAACTGCGCCAACGCCGGCAAAAGCTGCTGTTCGATCGCCTGACGCACCGCAGGCAGGATGGTCGCATTGCCGGTGTACATCTGCTCAACCATGCCCTTCAGGGCCTTGGCCCGCTGTTCGCTCAAACCCATCACCGCACATTCGCAGGCCTGTTCGGCACTGGCATCGGATGGCATCTCGAAACCCAGGGCGCGCAACTGCACCAGCAGGTCGTCTTGATCAATCAAATCCGCATGCATCATGGTTGTGGTCCTTGTTTGCAGGTGTGATCGTCAGTCGATTCTGTGGGCACAGGGGCAGGGCGGCAAGGGCAGAATGTCGCAATGGCTGCTTTACCTAAGAACAGGTCGTTTTCGGGCAAATCAATGGGGAAGGGAGGCTGCACACTGAGGCCATGCACAGAACAGGAAGGTTTGGTCACCGTCCGCTTTAACCCCGGTTGCGTCACGGCTCCGGGGTTATTTTTTTGCCTCTGATCGCGGGCTTTTAACCTGGCAACCCAATCACCCGGCCAACAAACTCCGCAGCCGGCAGGTCAACCTGCTTTTCCACTATCCCCTGCAAGCGCTCCACCACCTCAGGCGCAAACGGCGCCGAACGCGGCCCGGCCAGGTCCACATGCAGCAACATCTGTTCGCTGGCCGCCAACGCTTCAGCAAAACCTTCACGGTGCAGGCTGTGATACAGATGCAGGCGCTTGCGATCAAAACCGATGACCTGCGTCTGTACCCACACCTGAGTGTCGCGCTTCACCTCATGCAGGTAGTTCAGGTGACATTCCAGGGTAAACAGCGAATTGCCGCTGGCGCTGCGGTTGTCGCTATCCAGACCGATGCGGTCCATGAAGGCATCCGTGGCATAGCTGAAGATCAGCAGGTAGAAGGCGTCACGCAGATGCCCGTTGTAGTCGACCCAGTCCGCCTGGACTGGGGTTTGATAGGTAATCAATGCGGGCATCTCAGGGCTCCGTTCAGTCGCTGAAGGCCATGCCGTGCTTGGCCTTGGTGGTTTTTACCGCCTCCAGCACGGCCAGCAGGCAATCATCACGATAGCGTTCCAGCGCGCTGATGCTGCGATTGCCCAACTGTTCGCTGGTGCCTTCGACCACGGCGTCGATCAAGCCCTCGGTCAGCTCCGGTGCCGGCAGGTAGGTCCAGGGCAGTTGCAGTGCCGGGCCAAACTGCGCCATGAAGTGGCGCATGCCAGCATCGCCACCGGCCAGGGTATAGGTCAGGAAGGTTCCCATGAACGACCAGCGCAAGCCGGCACCAAATCGAATGGCATCGTCGATTTCACCGGTGGTCGCCACGCCATCGTTGACCAGGTGCAGGGCCTCGCGCCACAGCGCTTCGAGCAGGCGGTCGGCGATAAAGCCGGGGACTTCCTTGCGCACATGCAGCGGGCGCATGCCCAAGGCGGTATACACCGTTTTTGCTGCCTCGATAGCCTCCGGTGAGGTCTTGTTGCTGCCGACGATTTCCACCAGCGGCAGGAGGTACACCGGGTTGAACGGGTGGCCGACCACGCAGCGCTCAGGATGGGTCGCCGACTCGTAGAATTCGCTGGGTAGCAGGCCGGAGGTGCTGGAGCCGATCAGGGCATTGGGTTTGGCCGCCGCACTGATCTTGCTGTGCAGCTCGAGCTTGAGGTCGAGGCGCTCGGGAGCGCTTTCCTGGATGAAATCGGCATCGCGTACACACTCCTCGATGGTCGCCACAAAACGCAGGCGATCTTGTGCCGCAGCGGGTGCCAGACCCTGTTTTTCCAACGCTGGCCAGGCATTGGCGATGCGTTTGCGCAGCGCCGCCTCAGCGCCGGGCGCCGGGTCCCAGGCCACTACATCCAGGCCATGGGCCAGGGCGCGGGCGACCCAGCCACTGCCGATCACGCCGCTGCCCAGGGCTGCAAACGTCTTGATCTCGGTGATAAAGCTCATCTTCAACTCCTTCAATCAACGACGGGTCAGGTTCATTTTCGTGCGGCCTTCGGCCGGGGTAAGCACCCGTGCGCCGAGGCGGCTGAGGATTTCCGTGGCGCGTTCGACCAGTTGGCCGTTGCTGGCCAGCACGCCTTTATCCAGGTACAGGTTGTCCTCAAGGCCGACCCGCACGTTGCCGCCGAGCAACACGGCTTGCGCGGCCATGGGCATTTGCATGCGGCCAATGCCGAAGCCGGCCCAGGTCACGCCAGCGGGCAGGTTGTCGACCATGGCCTTCATGGTCGCGGTGTCGGCCGGCGCACCCCAGGGAATGCCCAGGCACAGTTGGAACAGCGGGTCGTCGAGCAAGCCTTCCTTGATCATCTGTTTGGCGAACCACAGGTGGCCGGTGTCGAAGATTTCCAGCTCGGCTTTGACCCCCAGTTCAGTGATGCGCCTGGCACCGGCGCGTAGTTGCGCAGGGGTCGAGACGTAGATGCTGTTGCCGTCACCAAAATTCAGGGTGCCGCAGTCCAGGGTGCAGATCTCCGGCAGCAGTGCATCGACATGGGCCAGACGTTCCAGCGGGCCGATCAGGTCGGTGCCGGCTCCGAATTCCAGAGGCGTTTCGCCAGGGCCAATCTCCAGGTCACCGCCCATGCCGGCGGTGAGGTTGACGATGATGTCCACGTCGGATTCGCGGATGCGCTCCATCACTTCCCGGTACAGCGCGACATCGCGGCTGAAACGCCCGGTTTGCGGGTCGCGGACATGGCAATGGACCACGGTGGCGCCAGCTTTGGCAGCTTCCACGGCGGCTGCGGCGATCTGTTTGGGGGTGACAGGGACCAGGTGGCTCTTGCTGGCGGTGTCGCCGGCACCGGTCAGGGCGCAGGTGATGATGACGTCGTGGTTCATGATGGGTTCCTTTAGAGATCGGTTGCGGGCTTTTCGCGGCGGTCCGGCGTCCCGGTAAATCCGCTCCTACAGGGTGTAGGAGCGGATTTATCCGCGAGGCGGCCTATCAGTTAGCGGTGAGCTTCAGATTGTCGGCAGCCGGCTTGCCATCGAAGGTAGTCACACCCTCAAGCCAGCGTTTCTGGTCTTCGGGGTGATCCTTGAGCCACTGGCGGGCAGAGGCCAGGGCGTCTTTATGCTCGAGCAGCGGTTGCATCATGCGGCTCTCGTCTTCGGCGCTGAATTTCAGATTGGTCAGCAGGCGATTCGCATTCGGGCAACGTTCGGCATAGTCCGGGGCGGTGACGGTCCACACCGTGGCGCGGCCTTCGTCCGGGCCCAGGGCGTCTTCGCTGCCGCTCAGGTAGGCCATGTCGAGGTTGACGTTCATCGGGTGCGGCGCCCAGCCGAAGAACACCACGGCCTCATTGCGCCGTACGGCGCGGTCGACGGCGGCGAGCATCCCGGCTTCGCTGGATTCGACCAGCTGGAACTTGCCCAGGCCAAACTGGTTCTTGCTGATCATCGCCTTGATCTGGGTGTTGGCACCGGAGCCCGGCTCGATACCGTAGATCTTGCCGCCCAGCTCTTTTTCGAACTTGGCGATATCGGCGAAGGTCTTCAGGCCTTTGTCGGCCAGGTACTTGGGCACCGCCAGGGTTGCACGGGCGTCGTTGAGGCTCGGCTGGTCGAGGACTTTGACCTGCTTGGCGTCGATGAAGGGGGTGATGGTCTGAGTCATGATCGGGTTCCAGTACCCGAGGAACATATCCAGGCGCTGGTCACGGATACCGGCGAAGATGATCTGTTGCGAGGCACTGGTCTGCTTGGTCTTGTAGCCCAGGCCGTCGAGCAGCACTTGGGTCATGGCGCTGGTGGCCATGACGTCGGTCCAGTTGACCACGCCAAGGCGCACGTTTTTGCAGGCCTCGGGTTCGGCGGCGAACAGGTGGGGGACAAGGGTGGTGCTCAGGGCAAGGGATAACAAGCTGCGGCGGATCAAGCTGTGCATGGTGGCTCTCCAACGGCAGTGCATATTGTTATTGATGGCGGCCTCTGCGGACCGTGTGAATACGCTACGCTGGCGGCACGGTGACAAAACGCACTCCGGCGACTGGTACTTGCACCTGGGCGACCAGATTCTATGGAGGAGGGATAATGGAGACGATTGCCTTTCTTTTGATGCCGGGCTTTTCTGCCATGGGATTCATCTCAGCGGTAGAGCCACTGCGGGTTGCCAATCGTTTTGGCGGGCAGTTGTACCGTTGGCAGGTACTCAGCCTCGACGGTGAGGCGGTGCGGGCGAGCAACGGCATGTCGGTCAATGCCGATGCGCAGCTGGGTGAAGGTGAGCCCGCCAGCATCCTGCTCGTGGTGGCGGGCTTCGAACCACTGGCCAGTGTTGATCCCAAACTGATTTATACGCTGCGTCGGCTCAACCACGAGGCTGTCATGCTCGGGGGTATCGACACAGGCGCGATGGTGCTGG
Organism: Pseudomonas sp. GZD-222; assembly: GCF_049310525.1. NCBI lineage: Bacteria > Pseudomonadati > Pseudomonadota > Gammaproteobacteria > Pseudomonadales > Pseudomonadaceae > Pseudomonas > Pseudomonas sp. GZD-222. The sequence goes on along the minus strand of NZ_JBMOWO010000139.1, from coordinate 6,584 downwards.
CCGAGGCAGGCCTGCTCGATGGCTATCGGGCGACGTTACACTGGGAAGCGCTGGAGGCGTTCAAGGAACGCTACCCAGGTCTACAGGCAACCCAGGAGCTGTTCGAGATCGACCGCAGCCGCATCACCTGTGCGGGCGGGACTGCTTCGATTGATCTGATGCTGCATCTGATTGCCCAGTCTCATGGCAACGACCTGGTAGTGAAGGTGTCCGAACAATTTGTGCTCGGACGAATTCGCCAGCGGCAGGACCACCAGCGCATGCAGATCGGTGCGCGTTACGGTATCAGCAACAAGAAACTGGTCCATGCCATTGGCGAAATGGAAAAACACATAGAGCCGCCACTGAGCACGCTGGAACTGGCAGACGCTATCAAGGTGACACGGCGCCAGCTGGAGCGCTTATTTCGTTTGCACCTAAATGAAACACCAAGCAGTTTCTATCTCGCACTACGGTTGGACAAGGCGCGTCAGCTGTTAGAGCAGACTGACATGACGATAACCGAAGTCAGCCTGGCGTGTGGCTTCGAGTTGCCGTCTTATTTCACGCGACGTTACAAGCTACGGTTTGGTAAGTGTCCAAGGGAAGTGCGTCGAACAGGTCGATCGATGTAATGTTCAAGCCAGATCGCGTTTGAGAATTTCAATCAGCTTTTCGCGGTTGCTGGCCTCCAGGTTTTTGCGCAGCGGGGCGAAGGCGGACGGGTTGAAGCGTGCACCCAGATGGTTAAATACCAGGTTCAACTTACTGGTAGGTTCGACAGGATCGGTGATGCAATAGACATAGAACAATATGACAACCGGGATCTTGTCATCTTCACAATCCATTTCAATGCTCAGATGTGAAGAGACGTTCATCACCTTAATTGAATATGTACCTGCAGACGCAGCGGCCTGGAAATTCTCTTCCAGACTCTTGAACCACGGCCCTTTTTCGCGCGGCGGGGGTAGATAACCGCTGTATACGTCACTTAAAGCGTCCCGGTGTGGGTCATACACAATTATCTTATGCGTATGCTCGAACAAGGTAAATCGTAGCGACTGCAAGGTGGCAAGAACAACGGCGAACCATTGTTCAGGTTGAGTTTCCATCGAATATTTTTCATTGCTTATTGCCTGTGAGTAGCGCAGGCAAAGCTGCAGGTCTTCCCATGTTTTTCGTGTCAGCCATGGGGCGGGCTTGATTCTCAGCCGTTCCTCGAATATTCGGGTGTCCAGACTTGTATCGCCCATGCGGCACCGCTCCCTGATAAAGGCAGATGACCAGAACCGGGTACCAGCAAGCTCTGGTACCCGGGCCCGCTCATTAGATGGCGAGGAACGAGGCGATATCACCTTTGATCTTCTCGTTCACAAGATCACGCGCGGCATCGAAATGACGAACGCTGAACGTACCCTGTTGCGAGGCACGGTAGACGCGGGTCGAAGTCTTGTCGATCTTGCGGGACAGGGCGCCTTCACGTTCGATTTTCGAATCGTAGCTGGCCTGGAAGCTGGTCATGTGCATCACTGGCAGACCCTGCGGAGTCATTTCGCATTGGGCCACCAAGAAGTTGCTCGATTTGCCGGATTCGCTATGGCTGTGCTTCTCCAGATGTGACTTGATTTCCGGCTTCTGCACGATGACTTGCAGAACGCGCTTGGCACACGCCGAGCGACGAGGGTCACGAGCGACGCTGACGGTGATGGACTTGGTAATCAGTTCTGCCAGTGTCAGGTTGTCCTCATCGATGGCGTCTTCGGCATGTGCCGCGCCGGTCATAGTCCAGCCGAACTTGATCAAGCCATCGTTGTAGTGGTTGTACCACTCGCGCTGCTGGGTTTCCTTGTCGAACTTCTTGTTGGTCAGTTCGGTCATCAATCGCATGCCGGCCAGGATGTCTTCTGCAATGTTGCCAGGTACATTGTCAGCGAAGATGCAGATGGTTTGACCGGTAGCGGCTACACGCTCTTGACCTTCTTTGCGGATCTTTTCCATTTCAGCTTTGATGTCAGCCATTTCATAGTTCCTTGATAGTTGAGGAGTCCAAGACACACGTTGCAAGAACGTGGTCTTGGTGCACTATCGAGAAATTACGCAGTGGCCATCAGCTGCACGTTGTTCCTCTCGAGCTGATCCTTCCTTGCGTCTTGATCAGTCTTCAGGTGCCGGCTCGTCCCTGTCTTGCGAATCAAGGCTGCGCAAGTATTCCGAACGTTCATCACTGCGCTGCGCGATGCAGCTGTTCCATGCCGACTGGAAGGTCTTGCTACCTGGTTGTTCGGTATGGGTTTCGACTTTGCAATCGGCATCGCGCAGTTGGCGCCAGACCTTTTCGGCAGACTCTATTTGCGACTCCAGGCCAGCTTCGTCGCCATACTGATCGCGCATCCGCTGGATCAGGTCGTCATAGGCCGATTTCAGCTCACGCTCGGCGATCTGCTTGTTGAACGCCGCGCAGTCAAAGGACTGCTGGTCGGTCTCGACATTGTCGCAAGGCGTGCTTTCTTCCTCGCCGGCCTGGGCCCCACTCACGACGGCCAGCAGTACCAGCCATGCCATTGATTTCATCCGTTTTCTCCTCAGCCGGCTGATGAATCGCTGGGATTCTCGCTCAGACCGGGGCAAGGCGAAAGCTCCCTGACGAAATGTTCATGAAAGGGCCAAAAAATTCGTTATTGAGACTGGCTCTCATCCCCGGATGGCGTGCCAGACGCTGTGATGTCGCACATTGACGCTTTCGGCAAACCTCCTGTCGTTTTTGCATCGGGGCGCTTCGGGCCGCAGGCATATGCTGACCCCAAAGCGCCGGCACATGCTTCGGCGTGGACCAAGTCAATAAAAGGGGACAGCCTGATGAGCCCAGCCGAATTACACGCCGACAGCATCGTTATCGACGGGCTGATCATTGCCAAATGGAACCGCGAGCTGTTCGAAGACATGCGCAAGGGTGGCCTGACCGCGGCCAACTGCACAGTGTCGGTCTGGGAGGGCTTCCAGGCCACAGTCAACAACATTGCTTCCAGCCAGAAGCTGATCCGCGAGAACGCTGACCTGGTGATGCCGGTACGCACTACCACCGACATCCGCAAGGCCAAGGAACTGGGTAAAACCGGCATCCTCTTCGGTTTCCAGAACGCCCATGCCTTCGAAGACCAGATCGGCTATGTCGAGGTGTTCAAGCAGCTCGGCGTCGGTATCGTGCAGATGTGCTACAACACCCAGAACCTGGTCGGCACCGGCTGCTACGAGCGCGACGGCGGGCTGTCGGGCTTCGGTCGCGAGATCGTCGCGGAAATGAACCGCGTCGGCGTCATGTGCGACCTCTCCCATGTCGGTTCCAAGACCTCTGAAGAAGTCATCCTCGAATCGAAAAAACCGGTGTGCTATTCCCACTGCCTGCCTTCCGGACTCAAGCAGCACCCGCGCAACAAGTCCGATGAAGAGCTCAAATTCATTGCCGACCATGGCGGTTTTGTCGGCGTGACCATGTTTGCCCCGTTCCTGGCCAAAGGCATCGACTCGACCATCGACGACTACGCCGAAGCCATTGAATACACCATGAACATCGTTGGCGAAGACGCCATCGGTATCGGCACCGACTTCACCCAGGGCCATGGCCAGGACTTCTTCGAGTACCTGACCCACGACAAGGGCTACGCCCGGCGTCTGACCAACTTCGGCAAGATCATCAACCCGCTGGGCATCCGCACCGTGGGCGAGTTCCCCAACCTTACCGAAACCCTGCTCAAGCGCGGTCATTCCGAGCGCGTGGTGCGCAAGATCATGGGCGAGAACTGGGTCAACGTGCTCAAGGATGTCTGGGGCGAATAAGCCGCCAGCCACCGTCTTCCGACCCCTGCCACCGGCGCAGGGGTAGCCAACCAAATTTTCTGGAGTTCAGTTTCCATGGCCAAGATCGCCCCGCAATTGCCTATCGAAGTCGACAGTGAGACCGGTGTCTGGACCAGCGACGCCCTGCCGATGCTCTACGTACCTCGGCATTTCTTCGTCAACAACCACATGGGTATCGAGGAAGTGCTGGGCGCCGAAGCCTACGCCGAAATCCTCTACAAGGCTGGCTACAAGTCCGCCTGGCACTGGTGCGAGAAAGAGGCTGAATGTCACGGTCTGGAAGGTGTGGCGGTGTTCGAGCACTACATGAAGCGCCTGTCGCAACGGGGCTGGGGCCTGTTCAAGATCCAGGATATCGACCTGGAGAAAGGCACCGCCAGCGTCAAGCTTGAGCACTCGGCATTCGTTTATGTGTACGGCAAGGTCGGGCGCAAAGTCGACTATATGTTCACCGGTTGGTTTGCCGGGGCGATGGACCAGATCCTGGCCGCCCGCGGCAGCTCCATTCGTACGGTCGCCGAGCAGGTCTACGGCGGTTCGGAAGAAGGCCACGACGACGGCCTGTTCATCGTCAAGCCGCTGTAAGTCGAGGATCTCGCCATGGCTTTCGAAGCAATGTTCCAGCCGATCCAGATCGGCAAACTGACCATCCGCAACCGGGTCCTGAGCACTGCCCACGCCGAGGTCTACGCCACCGACGGCGGCATGACCACCGCGCGCTATGTCAAATACTACGAAGAGAAAGCCAAGGGCGGCCTGGGGCTGGCCATCTGTGGTGGCTCCTCGGTGGTCGCCATCGACAGCCCGCAGGAATGGTGGGCGTCGGTGAACCTGTCGACCGACCGTATCATCCCGCACTTCCAGAACCTCGCCGACGCCATGCACAAGCACGGCGCCAAGATCATGATCCAGATTACCCACATGGGCCGCCGCTCGCGCTGGGACGGCTTCAACTGGCCGACCCTGATGTCGCCGTCGGGCATTCGTGAACCGGTGCACCGCGCGACCTGCAAGACCATTGAGCCTGAGGAAATCTGGCGGGTGATCGGCAACTACGCGCAGGCTGCGCGCCGGGCCAAAGAAGGCGGCCTGGACGGCGTCGAGCTGTCGGCCGTGCACCAGCACATGATCGACCAGTTCTGGAGCCCGCGGGTCAACAAACGTACTGATGAATGGGGCGGCACCTTCGAAGGCCGAATGAAGTTCGGCCTGGAAGTGCTCAAGGCCGTGCGTGCCGAAGTCGGCCCGGATTTCTGCGTCGGCATGCGTATCTGTGGTGACGAATTCCATCCTGATGGACTCAGCCACGAGGACATGAAGGAAATCGCCAAGTACTACGACGCCACCGGCATGCTCGACTTCTTCGGAGTCATCGGTTCGGGCTGCGATACCCACAACACCCTGGCCAACGTTATCCCCAACATGAGTTATCCACCGGAGCCGTTCCTGCACCTGGCGGCCGGGATCAAGGAAGTGGTCAAGGTTCCGGTGCTGCATGCGCAGAACATCAAGGACCCGAACCAGGCCACGCGCATCCTTGAAGGCGGCTATGTCGACATGGTCGGCATGACCCGCGCGCATATCGCCGACCCGCACCTGATCGCCAAGATCAAAATGGGCCAGGTCGATCAGATCAAACAGTGCGTCGGTGCCAACTACTGCATCGACCGCCAGTACCAAGGGCTGGACGTGCTGTGCATCCAGAACGCCGCGACCTCCCGTGAATACATGGGCGTGCCGCACATTATCGAGAAATCCACCGGTCCCAAACGCAAGGTGGTAGTGGTTGGCGCCGGCCCTGCCGGGATGGAAGCTGCACGCGTGTCGGCGGAACGTGGCCACGACGTCACCCTGTTCGAGAAGAAGGACGCCATCGGCGGGCAGATCAGCATTGCTGCCAAGGCACCGCAACGCGATCAGATCGCCGGCATCACCCGCTGGTACCAGCTGGAGCTGGCGCGCCTGAAGGTCGACCTGCGCCTGGGCACCGCTGCGGATATCGACACCATCAAGGACCTGCGTCCCGACGTGATCGTGCTGGCGGTGGGCGGCCATCCGTTCCTCGAGCAGAACGAGCACTGGGGGGCTGCCGAAGGCCTGGTGGTCAGCAGCTGGGATGTGCTCGACGGCAAGGTGGCGCCGGGCAAGAACGTGCTGGTCTACGACACCATTTGCGAATTCACCGGAATGTCGGTGGCTGATTACCTCGCCGACAAAGGCAGCCAGGTCGAGATCGTCACCGATGACATCAAGCCGGGCGTGGCCATTGGTGGCACGTCGTTCCCGACTTACTACCGCAGCATGTACCCCAAGGAAGTGATCATGACCGGTGACCTGGCGCTGGAGAAGGTCTACCGCGAAGGCGACAAGCTGGTGGCGGTGCTGGAGAACGAATACACCGGCGCCAAAGAGGAGCGGGTAGTCGACCAGGTGGTGATCGAGAACGGCGTGCGGCCTGATGAAGCCCTCTATTACGGGCTCAAGGAGGGTTCGCGCAACAAGGGCCAGATTGATGTCGAGGCGCTGTTTGCGATCCAGCCGCAGCCGATCCTCAGTCAAACGGGCGAAGGTTACTTGCTGTATCGCATCGGTGACTGCGTGGCTCAGCGCAACACCCATGCGGCGATCTACGACGCTTTGCGCCTGTGCAAGGACTTCTGATCAGCCCCTGTAGGAGCGGGGGGGGGGGGGGGGGGGGGGGGGGGGGGGGGGGGGGGGAGGGGGGGGGGGGGGGGGGGAGGAAGGGGGGG
>NZ_JBMOWO010000138.1:0-7488 GCF_049310525.1 Pseudomonas sp. GZD-222 | reverse complement strand
CCCCCATCCCCCCTCCCCCCCCCCCCCCCCCTCCCCCCCCCTCCCCCCCCCCCCCCCCCTCCCCCCCCCCCCCCCCCCCCGCTCCCACAGTGTCATTTCCAAAGCACGATTGCTGTGGGAGCTTCCCATGTTGAACACCCTGCTTCCCATCCTCCTGTTCGCCGCCCTGGGCCTTGCCGTCCTCGGCGCGCTGCGACGTGTGCGGATGTGGCGCCAAGGCCGGCCTGCCAAGGTCGACCTGCTCGGTGGCCTTCTGGCCATGCCGCGGCGCTATATGGTCGACCTGCACCACGTGGTCGCCCGTGACAAATATATGGCCAACACCCACGTCGCCACCGCCGGTGGCTTTGTGCTGGCTGCAGTGCTGGCGATCCTGGTGCACGGCTTCGGCTTGCACAACAAGATCCTTGGCTATGCCTTGCTGCTGGCTACCGTGCTGATGTTTGCCGGTGCGCTGTTCGTCTACAAGCGCCGGCTCAATCCGCCTTCGCGCCTGTCGAAAGGGCCATGGATGCGCCTGCCAAAAAGCTTGCTGGTGTTCGCCGCCAGCTTCTTCATTGCCACCTTGCCGGTGGCCGGCATTCTTCCCGAAGGCTTTGGCGGTTGGGTGCTGGTGGCCTTGCTGGGGCTTGGTGTGCTCTGGGGCGTGTCCGAGCTGTTCTTCGGCATGACCTGGGGCGGGCCGATGAAGCACGCCTTTGCCGGGGCCCTGCACCTGGCCTGGCACCGCCGCGCCGAGCGCTTTGGCGATGGCCGTTCCACCGGCCTCAAACCCCTGGACCTGGAAGATCCCCAGGCGCTGCTTGGGGTTGAGAAACCCAAGGATTTCACCTGGAACCAGTTGCTCGGTTTCGACGCTTGCGTGCAGTGCGGCAAGTGCGAAGCCGCCTGTCCGGCCTTTGCTGCCGGTCAGCCGCTGAACCCGAAAAAACTTATCCAGGACATGGTCGTCGGCCTGGCGGGAGGGACCGATGCCAAGTTTGCCGGCAGCCCGTACCCCGGCAAGCCGATTGGCGAACACGGCGGCAATCCGCACCAGCCAATCGTCAATGGTCTGGTCGATGCCGAAACGCTGTGGTCGTGCACCACCTGCCGCGCCTGCGTGGAGGAGTGCCCGATGATGATCGAGCATGTCGATGCCATCGTCGACATGCGTCGTCACCTGACCCTGGAAAAAGGCGCCACGCCAAACAAGGGTGCCGAAGTGCTGGAAAACCTGATCGCCACCGATAACCCGGGCGGTTTTGCCCCGGGCGGGCGGATGAACTGGGCTGCGGACTTGAATCTGACCCTGCTCGGCGATAGCAAAACCACAGATGTACTGTTCTGGGTCGGTGACGGTGCCTTCGACATGCGTAACCAGCGCACCTTACGCGCCTTCGTCAAAGTGCTGAAAGCGGCACAGGTGGACTTCGCCGTGCTTGGCCTTGAGGAGCGCGACAGTGGCGATGTGGCCCGGCGCCTGGGCGATGAGGCGACCTTCCAGCAACTGGCCAAACGCAATATCCAGACCCTGGCCAAATACAGCTTCAAGCGCATCGTCACCTGCGATCCGCACAGCTTCCATGTGCTCAAGAACGAGTACGGCGCCTTTGGCGGTGAGTATCTGGTGCAGCACCACAGTACCTACATCGCCGAATTGATCGGCGCAGGTGCGCTGAATCTGGGGCAGCACAAGGGCGGCAGCGTTACCTATCACGACCCGTGCTATCTGGGGCGCTACAACGGTGAATACGAGGCGCCGCGTGAAGTGCTGCGGGCCCTGGGCATCGAAGTGCAGGAGATGCAGCGTTCGGGCTTCCGTTCCCGTTGCTGCGGTGGTGGCGGCGGTGCGCCGATCACTGATATTCCCGGCAAGCAGCGGATTCCCGACATGCGCATGGACGACATCCGCGAGACCGCCGCCGAGTTGGTGGCCGTAGGTTGTCCACAGTGCACGGCGATGCTCGAAGGTGTGGTCGAACCGCGCCCATTGATCAAGGACCTGGCTGAGCTGGTTGCCGATGCCCTGCTCGAAGAACAGGCCCCGGCGAGTAAACCTGCCCCGGCAAAGCGTGAACCTGCGGAGGTGCACTGATGAGCGACATTATTCGCCGTGATCCGCGCGCCGAGTGGATTGCCCGCAACCGCCTGCATCCTTTGCACGCGGCTATGCAACAGGGACAGCAACACAGCTGGATGGGCCCCAACGGCCTCATGCGCAAGAACCCCCATGGCGTCGGTTTCATCGGCCCCAACGGCATCAAGCGCATCGACCGCAGCGGCGCCCAGCAGGGCACCAGTAACAAACGCAGTGCGGCGGTGGCGGTGGAGTTGCCGCTGCATCAGGTGGCTCAACCGGCGTTCTATATCGCCGTGGTCCCGGATATGGTCGGTGGCCGTCTAGGCAGCCACGATCGCGACCTGCTCGGTTTGGCCCACAGCCTCGCTGGCAGCGATGGCGCGGTATTGACGGTGGTGTTTGGCGAGCACAAGGAAAGCAACTTTTCCACAGCCGGTGTGGATCGCCTGCTGGTCCTCGAGGGCGATGAATTCGACGGTTATGCACCGGAGCAATTGGTACAAGGCCTGCGGGCTGTGGATAACCAGTTCAGCCCGCGTCACTGGTTGCTGCCTGACAGCCGCAGCGGTGGCGGCGAGCTGGGCCGGCGCTTTGCTGCCGCGATTAATGAACGCCCGGCCACACGGGTCTGGCAAGTCAAGGACGGGCAATGCAGCGGTCGCGCCGGTGCCGGCCAGCAGGACCTGATTCGGGGCCTGCCACGCTTGATCCTGGCCGCGGCCGAATGTGCCGAGCCGGTCAGCGAAACCCGTCACGAAGCCTTGCCTGAGCAGTTATCCACAAGCGTGGCACGCAGCCTGTCACGTATCGAGGACCTCGGTCCGGTGGCTGTCGACCCGGCCGCCATCGCCATGGCCGAAGCCGAGTTCATCGTTTCCGGCGGCAACGGGGTCAAGGACTGGGAACTGTTCCACCGCGCCACCGTGGCCCTTGGCGCCACCGAGGGCGCGTCGCGGGTGGCGGTGGATGATGGATTCATGCCGCGCAACCGCCAGGTCGGTGCCACCGGCACCTGGGTCACGGCACGGATCTATGTGGCTGTGGGTATCTCTGGGGCAATCCAGCACCTGCAGGGCATTGGCGCCTGCGACAAGGTTGTGGCGATCAACATGGACCCCGGCTGCGACATGATCAAGCGTGCCGATTTGTCGGTCATCGGTGACAGTGCGGCAATCCTCCAGGCACTGATCGAGGCTGTGGAAAACTATCGCAACGGCGCCAAGCGCGACGCGGCATAAGGGCAGGGGACATTTATGCACACCAAGGTCATCAGTCTGGTCTCGATCGGTGCTCACCCCAGCTCAGGCCGTACCCGGCGCGCCGAACAGGACGCGCGGGCGGTGGAACTGGGGCTGCAGCTGGCTGGGGATAACTTGCAAGTACTGCATGCTGGCGATCCTCAGGAGCCAGCCTTGCGCGCTTACCTGGGCATGGGCCTGGAACAGCTGGATGTACTTGAACAACCGCAGGGCGCCGATGCCCTGGGGGTACTGGGCGACTACCTGCGCGATGCCGGGGCGCAACTGGTGCTTACCGGTAGCCAGGCGGAAACCGGTGAAGGCTCGGGCATGTTGCCATTCCTGCTGGCCGAGCGCCTGGGCTGGCCGTTAGTCGTGGGGCTGGCGGAAGTAGAATCTATCCACAACGGCGTAGCCCAGGTGCTGCAGGCACTGCCACGCGGTCAGCGGCGCCGTCTCAAGGTGCGCTTGCCGCTGTTGGCAACTGTGGATAACGCCGCGCCCAAGCCGCGTCAAAGCGCCTTTGGCCCGGCCCGACGCGGTGTGTTGGCTGCCCGCCAGGTACAGATCGTCGAGGATGAGTTGTTTACCAGTGCCGAACTGCAACCCGCCAAACCTCGACCCAAGCGTTTGAAGGTGATCAAGGCCAAGAGTGGTGCTGACCGCATGAAAGCAGCCACGGCCAAGGCCAGTGGCGGCGGTGGACAAGTACTCAAGGACGTTAGCCCGCAAGCGGGTGCCGAAGCCATCCTCAAGCTGCTGGTGGAAGAGGGCGTGCTGCGCTGAGCAATTTGCTCACAAAGTCTGTTGGCCGATCTGTGGATAAAGTGTTTGTGTATGGCTGAAAGGCACGCATTGCGTGCCTTTCAGCGTTATGGTCAAAAAATGATCAAGCTAAGTGGCGGATTTTTCGAGGTTTTCTCTCACAGCCTTGGGTGATATTGCCCACAATCGCTGTTGGCGGGTCTGTGGATAATATGTTCGCCCATGGCTGAGAGGCCCGTGTGGCAAGGGTTTTATGAGGTTGATCAAAAAACACTCAATTCGCCAGTTTAGCTAGGCCAATGCAGCGTAACTTGGCCATTTGAGGCGTTATCCACAACACTTTTCCACGCTTGGGACTTTTGCACACAAAGTCTGTTGGCGTCTCTGTGGATAAGGTGTTCGCCTTCTGCTGTGAGCCTTGTGTTTAAAGGCTTACATAGATTTGATCAAATATTGATCAATATTTTTTGCAGGGAAAAACAATGACTTGCCCACATTAGCTGTGGGCTGTCCTGTGGATAAAGTGTTTGCTGAGTGCAGGGGCCCAGCGGGGCCGGGGCATTGAGTGCAGTGGTTAATATTTGAACAGCATCGCTGGGCAAGCCCGCTCCCACCGGTTTTCACCCTCCCGGTGGGAGCGGGCTTGCCCCGCGATAGGCCCTACTGCGCAGCCACACCCTTGAGATAAGGTGCAGGCGCCGCCCCCAGGTTGCTCAGCATGCGCTCGCTGTACCAATCCACGAAGTTGACCACACCAAACTCATAGGTCTTGGAATACGGCCCAGGCTGATACGCCGTGGAGTTGATCCCGCGCTGGTTCTCTTCGGCCAGACGCCGGTCCTGGTCGTTGGTCGCGTCCCACACCTGGCGCATGCGCTCGGGGTCGTAGTCCACGCCTTCGACCGCATCCTTGTGCACCAGCCACTTGGTGGTGACCATGGTTTCCTGCGCGCTGATCGGCCACACCGTGAAGACGATCATGTGATCGCCCATGCAGTGGTTCCACGAGTGCGGCAGGTGCAGGATGCGCATCGAGCCCAGGTCCGGGTTCTTGATCCGGCCCATCAGCTTCTGGCAGCCCTGCTTGCCGTCCAGGGTCATCGACACCGTGCCCTTGAGCAGCGGCATGCGCACGATGCGGTTACGCAGGCCGAAGCTGGCGTGGGCGTACGGAATCTTTTCGGCGTCCCAGGCTGCTGCCGAGGCGGCAACGTGATCCTTGAAGGCCTGGTCGGCACGCGGATCGGTGACGTCGTCCCACTCCAGCAGGGTTTTCAGCAGTTCAGGGTGCGAACCGCCGCAGTGATAGCACTCGCGGTTGTTTTCCAGCACCAGTTTCCAGTTGGCCTTTTCCATCAAGGTGGTTTGCACCGCCACCTTGGTGTTTTCCATGTCATAGGGCTCCATATAGTGAGCCAGGGTGGAAAGGAAGTCGTCGATGGCCGGTGGGTTCTCGGCCAGGCTGATGAAGATGTAACCGCCAGCGGTCTTCACATTGACTGATTTGAGCCCGTACTGCTTCATGTCGAAGTCGGCGCCCATTTCGGTACCGGCGAACAGCAGGCGGCCATCAAGCTCGTAGGTCCACTGGTGGTAGTGGCAGACCAGTTTGGCCACCTTGCCTTTTTCGCTGGTGCACAGGCGCGAACCACGGTGACGACAGACGTTATGGAAGGCATGCACCTGGCCTTCAGCGCCGCGCACCACGAGGATCGGGTTCTTGCCGATCTGCAGGGTGAGGAAGTTGCCCTTGGCCGGGATCTCACAAGTCATCCCGGCGATCAGCCATTCCTTCTGGAAGATTTCTTCCATGTCGATCTGGAACAGGCGCTCGTCGCAATAGAACGGCTGTGGCAGCGAGAAGGTGCGCTCGCGGCTCTGCAGCATCTCGGCAGTCGCCTTGCGCGCAGGTTCCAGTGGATCGCCCAGACTCAAAGTTGCGGTGACGTCCATCGTTCAGGTCCTCATGGCCGGTGCTTGTGGCCGGTGAAAGTGGCTAATCATTGTTATGGCGACGCAAGGCTGAAATACAGCAGGATCATTTGCGATGGAGTGTGCGATTGAAGCCGTGATGATCCATATCCATGGACGACATGATCAGATCCGTTTCCGACGCGCCAGCCCTTGTTGCAAGGGCCTGGTCGCGATAAGCACGCCGATGTCGCGGATAGGAATGTGTCCGCCGCAGCGCTTGAGCAAAATCGCAATCATCAGGCCGCAGTCGGCCGTGGAGACGAGCATGTCCAACAGCTTCCTCAATCCGGTCAGCACCCAGACCTGGGCCAACGGCCGTCACATCGTCCGTTGCGTCAAGGTGATCCAGGAAACCTGGGATGTGCGCACTTTCTGCTTCATGGCCGACCAGCCGATCATGTTCTTCTTCAAGCCCGGGCAGTTCGTCACCCTGGAGCTTGAGATCGACGGCCAGCCGATCATGCGCTCGTACACCATTTCCAGCTCGCCTTCGGTGCCTTACAGCTTCTCGGTGACTATCAAGCGGGTACCGGGCGGCAAAGTCTCCAACTGGCTGCACGACACCCTGCACGAAGGCCAGGAGCTGGCGGTGCACGGGCCGGTCGGGCTGTTCAACGCCATCGACTACCCCAGCCCGAAAGTGCTGTACCTCAGTGGTGGCGTCGGCATCACCCCGGTGATGTCCATGGCGCGCTGGTTCTACGACACCAACGGCAATGTCGACATGGTCTTTGTGCACAGCGCCCGCTCACCGAAAGACATCATCTATCACCGCGAGCTGGAACACATGGCGTCGCGGATCGACAACTTCAGCTTGCACATCATTTGTGAGAAACATGGCCTGGGCGAGCCTTGGGCGGGTTACCGCGGCTACCTGAACCAGAAGCTGATGGAGTTGATTGCCCCGGACTACATGGAGCGGGAAATCTTCTGCTGCGGACCTACGCCGTATATGAATGCGGTCAAGCGCCTGCTGGAAGGCAGCGGTTACGACATGAGCCGTTACCATGAGGAATCGTTCGGTGCGACCCCGGCCGAGGTCAAGGCCGATGCGGTCGAGCTCGCTGAACAAGCTGCCGATGCGCCGGAAGTGGACAATGCCGACCTGCACCAGGTGGAATTCACCGCTACCGGCAAAAGCATCCGTGTGGCCCCGGGCGAGACCGTGCATGCGGCGGCGGCCAAGCTTGGCCTGATGATCCCCAAGGCCTGCGGCATGGGCATCTGCGGCACCTGCAAGGTGCTCAAGCTGGGCGGTGAAGTGGAGATGGAGCACAACGGCGGCATCACCGATGATGACGTCGCCGAAGGCTATATCCTGTCTTGCTGCAGCGTGCCCAAGGGCGACGTGCGGATCGAGTTCTGATCCGAGAGCCTTTCGCGGGGCAAGCCCGCTCCCCCAAAAAGACCACAAAAAACAGGGGGGAGGGGTTTTTCCCCCATAACCCA
>NZ_JBMOWO010000137.1:0-4752 GCF_049310525.1 Pseudomonas sp. GZD-222 | reverse complement strand
TTCGCGGGGCAAGCCCGCTCCCACAGAGATATCACAGCACCTGTGGGAGCGGGCTTGCCCCGCGATAATCAGACGCTGAAGCGTGCCACCAGGCCGTTCAGGTCAACCGCCAGACGCGACAGTTCGGCACTCGCCGCACTGGTCTGGTGGGCGCCGGTGGCCGATTGCACCGACAGGTCGTTGATGTTGACCAGGTTGCGGTCCACTTCGCGGGCCACCTGAGCCTGTTCTTCGGCCGCGCTGGCGATCACCAGGTTGCGCTCGTTGATCTCGGCGACCGCACCGGTGATGGTGTCCAGCGCCAGGCCGGCACCACGGGCGATGTTCAGCGTCGACTCGGCGCGCTCGGTGCTGTTGCGCATGGAGTTCACCGCCTGTTCGGTGCCGCCCTGGATACTGCCGATCATCCGTTCGATTTCGCTGGTGGATTGCTGGGTGCGATGCGCCAGGGCGCGTACCTCATCAGCGACCACAGCAAAACCACGACCGGCTTCACCGGCACGTGCGGCCTCGATGGCGGCGTTGAGTGCCAGCAGGTTGGTCTGGTCGGCCAGGCCACGAATCACGTCCAGTACCTTGCCGATATCCCGCGATTCTTCCGCCAGGTTGCCGATCAGATCGGCAGTACCTTGCACATCGACGCTCATGCGCTCGATGGCGCTGACGGTTTCCATGACCAGGTCGCGGCCATCGCCTGCCGAACGCGTGGCCTCCTTCGACGCTTCGGAGGTGCTCACGGCATTGCGCGCCACTTCTTCAACGGCACTGGTCATCTCGGTGACGGCTGTGGCGGCCTGTTCGATTTCGTTGTTCTGCTGCTGCAGGCCACGTGCGCTTTCGTCGGTGACGCTGTTCAGTTCTTCGGCGGCCGAAGCCAGCTGCGTGGCAGAGCCTGCGATCAGCTGCAGGGTATCGCGCAGTTTGTTCTGCATCTTGGCCATGGCCCGCAGCAGCCGTGCGGCTTCATCGTGGCCTTGGGTCTCGATGGTGCGGGTGAGGTCGCCTTCGGCGATACGCTCGGCCGCCTGCAGGGCTTCGTCGATCGGTTTGACGATGCTGCGGGTCAGCAGCAGGGCACAGACCAGGGTCAGCAGCGTGGCGGCCAGCAACAGGCTGATGACCAGGCTGATGGCGTTGGAGTACTGATCGGCAGCGGTCTGGTTGATGCTGCGGGTTTGCTCGGTGTTGATGCTGACCAACTGATCCATGACGCTGTTGATTTGCTCGGAACTGTTGAGCATGTCACGGTTGATCAGGGTGCGCAGGGTTTCCAGGTCGTTGCTCTGGGAGGCCTGGTGCATGCGGCTTTCCAGCTGCCGGTAGTCGTTGAGCAACTGCACATACTGGTTGTAGGCCGCTCGTTCCTGAGGACTGCTGATCAGCGGCTCGTAGATCCTGCGCGCTTCATCGATCTGCTGGTTGCGCTGGCTGATCAGTTTCAGCGTGTTTTGCAGGGTGTCGGCTTCGCGGTTGAGCAGCAGGCGATAAGACAAGGTGCGCAGGCGCAGGGTCAGCTGGGTGATCTGATCAAGGTTGGTAATGCTCGGCACCGAGGATTGCTCGATGAACTCACCGGCCTGACGGATCTTGCTCATCTGGTTCAGGGCGAACAGACCCAGGCCCAGCATCAGTGCACCAATCAAGGCAAACCCCAGCAGCGCACGCGGGGCAATATTCATGTTACGAAGGGACATAGTGGACATCCGGAAGGGAAGAAGGCGAGCAATCCATGCGACGGAGTCAGGATTGCCTTGCCTATCGGTCAAGCTTTGGCAGACTTGAGGGGCAGTTGATGAAACTGTGAGTTGGCGATCGGTTTTCCTGACCAGCGGGCACCCACAGCGGGAACCGGACCGCTATCAACGGGTCAATCTGCACCAGGCCGAAGCGTCTAACCCGATATCCCTGGCGACCACGCGGACTTTTCTTTATCGTGTGCGCCCCCTGAAAAACCCGAGAAGGCAATCATGTTGGAAACTTCCCTCAGTCAATTGGAACAACTCGTCAGCGACCTGGTACAGAAGAATCAGGAACTGACCGAGCGCAACGAACAGATCAGCGCTGAACTGACCCAGGCCAAGGATGAAAACGAAAGCCTGCAGCTGTCGCTGATGGAACAGGAAGAAAAGCAGGGCGCTACCGCCGCACGTATCCAGGCCCTGGTCGAGCGCGCCAGCGGTGGTACCGTCAACGCATGAGAACTTCAGCACAGCCGATCAATGTCGTGTCGATCCTCGGCAGCGACTATTCGATCAAGGCCCCCGAAGGCCAGGAACAGGCCCTGGCGCAGGCCGTGCAGATGCTCAACGCGTCGCTGGCCGAGACCAAGCGTAAATACCCGACCCTGATTGGTGACAAGCTGCTGGTTCTCGCAGCCCTCAACCTGTGTTCGCAGCAGATCGAACTGCAACAGCAGCACCAGCAGGCCCTCGACCGTTACCAAGAGCAAGTCAGCGCCACGGTCGATGTCATTGCCCGGACCATCGGCAATAGCTGATCGGCTCCCGCCACACCGTTCTACTTCTTTTGCTTGCTCACTGCCCTTTCGGCAGTGGGCGGCATTGTCGTGGGTCAATGGAATAATTGTATTTTCATCTGTATACAATTGGCCTGGCTATTGCAGCACAAGGCTTTTTTACTCAGGGGAAGGTTCATGCAGTTCTGGCGGCGCAGCATTCAGTGGCAATTGATCGCAAGCATGGGCGCAGCCCTGTTGGTGAGCATTCTTATTGTGGTCGGGATCTACTCGGTGGCGGTCAATCGCCTGACCGAGCGTTACCTGGTCGACACCGCGTTGCCGGCGAGCATTGAGGCAATTCGTAACGACATCGAGCGGATGATGAGTCGCCCGCTGACCGCTGCGGCCGACATTGCCAACAACACCCTGCTGCGCGACTGGCTGGCTGCGGGAGAAGACAGCGTCCAGGCGCCGCAATTCATTGAATACCTCGAAGCCCTGCGGCAAAAAAACCAGGCCTTCACCGCCTTGTTCGCGGCGACCGAAACCAGCCACTACTACAACGAAAAAGGCTTGGACCGAACCCTGAGCCGCAGCAACCCTGCCGACAAGTGGTTCTACGGCTTCATCGACAGCGGCAAGCCGCGCCTGCTCAACATCGACACCGATGGCAGCACCGGCGAACTGGCGTTGTTTATCGATTACCGGGTGGAAAAGGCCGGCAAGCTTGTAGGTATTGCCGGGCTGGGATTGCGCATGACCGAGCTGTCGGAGCTGATTCACAACTTCAGTTTCGGTGAGCGCGGTCGGGTGTTCCTGGTGCGCGGCGATGGCTTGATCCAGGTGCATCCGGAGCAGCAGTTGAGCGGCAAAAGGAAACTCGCCGACCAGATCGGTGAGGCTGCAGCCCAGGCTGTCTTGAAGAAAAACGAGGGTTTGCATAGCAGTCGTTTTGAACGTGACGGCGAGGGTTATCTAGCCCTGAGCCTGCCGCTGCGTGATCTGAACTGGACCCTGGTCGCTGAGGTGCCGGAAGCGCAGATCTATGCCCCTGTACGCGAGACGGTCTGGATGACCAGCCTGATCGGTGCTGCTGTGGCGCTGGTGTCGTTGTTGCTGGTGGTGCTGCTGGCCCGTGGCATTGTCCGGCCGATTCGTCGTGTCACTGGTGCCTTGCTGGCGATAGGCAATGGTGGCGGAGACCTGACCCAGCGTCTGGATGAAACCCGCGCTGATGAACTGGGTGACTTGGCTCGCGGCTTCAACCGCTTTCTCGACAGTCAGCGTGACCTGATCGGCGACGTGTTGCGTACCAGTGAGCGTTTGCACAGTTCGGTCGCGCAAGTGACCCAGGTGGTGGAAAACACGGCCGAGCGCTCCGGGCGTCAGCAAGAGATGACCGAAATGGTTGCCACTGCGGTGCATGAAATGGGCCTCACCGTGCAGGACATCGCCCAGAATGCTGGCAACGCCGCTCAGGCGTCGGAAACCGCGCGTACTGAAGCACTCGAAGCCCGCGAAGTGGTGCGCCGCTCGATTGCGCACATCGAAGGCATGTCGGGCGAAATAGGTCAGGCAGCCAATGCAGTGGGTGAGCTGGCCAGTGAAGTCGCTTCAATTGATGAAGTGCTGGCGGTCATTCGCAGCATCTCCGAACAGACCAACCTGCTGGCGCTCAATGCTGCGATTGAAGCCGCGCGGGCCGGAGAGATGGGCCGTGGCTTCGCCGTGGTCGCCGACGAAGTACGCACCCTGGCGCGGCGTACCCAGGTGTCTACCGATGAAGTGCAGCAGATGATCCTGCGCCTGAAGCACGGTGCCGGTAGTGCTGTGGCTTCGATGCAGGCCGGGCAGGCTGCCACCGGTACCGGCGTGCAGTCCAGCCAGCAGACCGGCGCTTCGCTGAGCACCATCACCGATCAGGTTGAACACATCAGTGACATGAACCACCAGGTGGCAACGGCGACCGAAGAGCAGTCAGCGGTGACCGAGGAGATCAATCGTACCGTTCAGGGGATTTCCGATCTGGCCCGGCAGACGGCCTCGGAAGTGCAAGGGTGCCGTGAGGAATGCCAGGCGTTGCGCGGACTGGCTGATGATCTGGCGCGGCAGATGGGTGGGTTCAGGCTGTAGGTTGCCGGCAAGCTACTCTTGCAGATTGTGAGATCTGTAGGAGCAACTGTCTGTCACCTGGTTAACTGTAGGAGCTGGCGATAGCCGGCGATGGGGCGCGTAGCGCCCCTGGCCCGGCTATCCCGGGCATCGCTAGCAACCACGGATTCAACCGCCTTCAA
>NZ_JBMOWO010000136.1:0-12319 GCF_049310525.1 Pseudomonas sp. GZD-222 | reverse complement strand
TTATTTTGAAGTTTTTCAGAATTTCTCTTTCAACTTCAACCGCTTAACTCGCTGCGATCTCTCGTCAGCGGGAGGCGAATTCTACAGCGTTTCAATCCGCTGTCAACCACCTTTTTCACCGCTGCCGATCTTTCGATCGAAGCCCCTCCGGTACTACCTGGAACATCTAACTCGTTGATTCTCAAGGAGTTTTCCGTTCCGACTGCGCCGGAAGTGGGGCGAATTATAGAGAGATCCACAGGGGCGTCAAGCACTTATTCAAGCTTTTGTAGCAGAACTTGCTTTTCGACTCGCCAGACGTGGAATTCGCCTAGCAAACAGGGGAATACGCAGCGTCAGCAGGAAGCCGCCGACAACCGCATAAATAGCCCATTCTTTAAGATCAGCCCGCACCACCCAAAGAAAGTGCAACAAACCCAAGGCAAGAATCACATAGACCAGTTTGTGCAACTTCTTCCAGCGCGCCCCCAGACGCCGCTGACTGTAGCGATTGGAAGTCAGCGCCAAGGCCAGCAAACCGGTCAAGCCCAAAGCACCGACAATAATGTAGGGCCGCTTGCTTAACTCCACCCCCAACTGCCCCCAGTCCAGCCCCAGCACGAAGATCATGTAAGACGTCATGTGCAGCACTATATAAGCAAAGCACCACAGCCCCAGCTGCCGGCGCGAAACGATCCACCCCGCCCAACCGGTCAAACGCTGCAGCGGCGTCATGCTCAAGGTAATAAACAGCAAGATCAGCCCGCCCAACCCCAACCGGTCGACCAGGATCTTGCCCGGGTCCGGACCCAGCGCATTCATGGCCGCCTCGTACAGCCACCATAGGGGCCAGATGCTAGCCAGGACAAAGATACCCAGACGAAACAGTGGATAGCGCATTAGTAGTTCTTCCTCAGATCGAGCCCGCTATACAGCCCTGCTACTTCCTCGGCATAGCCGTTGAACATCTGGGTCGGACGCACATTGGGACTGAACAGCCCGCTGGGCAGACGTCGCTCCCGCGCCTGCGTCCAGCGCGGGTGATCAACCTCAGGATTGACGTTGGCATAGAAGCCGTATTCCTCCGGCGCAATAGCCTGCCAGGTAGTGCGTGGCTGCTCCTCGACCAGGCTGATCCGCACAATCGACTTGATGCTCTTGAAGCCATACTTCCAGGGCACCACCAAACGCAACGGCGCACCATTCTGATTGGGCAGCTCTCGCCCATACATACCCACGGCGAGTATCGCCAAGGGGTTCATCGCCTCATCCATTCGCAAGCCTTCTATATAAGGCCAGTCGATCAAGGCGAAGCTGGAGCGCTGCCCAGGCATGCTTTTCGGATCTTGCAGGGTCTCGAAGCGAATGAAGCGCGCCTTGGAGGTTGGCTCCACTTGCTTGAGCAACGCCGAAAGCGGAAAGCCAAGCCAGGGAATGACCATCGACCAGGCCTCAACGCAGCGTAGGCGATAGATTCGTTCCTCCAGCTGATAAGGTTTCATGAAGTCCTCCAGGGCATAGCGCCCAGGCTTGCCCACCTCACCATCGATCACGACCGTCCACGGCTCGGTTTTCAAGCTACCGGCATTGGCTGCCGGATCGCCCTTGTCGGCACCGAACTCGTAGAAGTTGTTGTAGTGCGTCGCATCCTTGAAGGGGGTAATCGCCTCCCCCGGCGCGGTGATTGCCTGCCATTGGGTTGCAGCGAGTTTCTCGCTGAACCAGCCAGGCGCCCTGCCCGCTTCGACATCAGCATAACGCGACACTTCGGCAGCACCCGCCAGGCGTGGCAGTGCCGTTACCGCCAGGGCAGCCAGAGACCCGCCGAGCATGGCGCGGCGCGAGACGTATATAGATTCGGGGGTGATTTCCGATGCTTTGCAATCGGAGGCTTTGGACAGCTTGATGAGCATGACGGCTCCGTAGAACTGGATGACTGATGCACCAGTAGACTACGGAGCCCGAGCGAAATTACATCACTCGACGTTTTTACGCCGACGCATGCGCAACAGGTATTGCACAGGACCGGAGGCCGCATAGCCGAGGAACACCAGCAGCAGGATGCGTGGTGGATCACTGAAGACTACCGCGAACACCAGCACCACGGCGAGGATCGCTACGAACGGCACGCGCCCCTTGAGGTCCAGCTCCTTGAAGCTGTTGTACTTGATGTTGCTGACCATCAGCATGCCTGCCGCCGCGACCAGCAATGCCACCAGGAACGACAGCTTCGAACCCTGAATGCCATAGTCACTGAACGCCCAAACGGTACCGGCTACCACGCCCGCAGCGGCAGGACTGGCCAGACCGATGAAGTAGCGCTTGTCAGCTGTACCGACCTGAGTGTTGAAACGAGCCAGACGCAGGGCAGCACCGGCGACATAGATGAAGGCAACCATCCAGCCGACCTTACCCATGTCACCCAGAGCCCAGCCGAACGCCAGCAACGCAGGGGCGACACCAAAGGCGACCATGTCCGACAGCGAGTCGTACTCGGCACCGAAGGCGCTTTGGGTATTGGTCATGCGGGCAACACGGCCATCAAGGCCGTCGAGGACCATCGCGACAAAAATGGCAATCGCGGCAAAAGCGAAATACTTGCTCGCTTCGCGCGGATCGCCGGCACTCAGGGCAGCCTGGGCGCTCATGGAATTGATGATGGAATAGAAACCGGCGAACAGGTTCGCGGTGGTGAACAGGTTGGGCAACAGATAGATACCGCGATGCCGAACCTTGCGTCCTTCGGCGTCATGCCCTTCTTCAACATGCTCATCGATCGGTAGCAGGCTTTCGGCGTCAGAGGCCTTGTTCGGCTCTTCGGGACGTTCGCTCATGGACATTACCTTGCAACGGTGTGGAAAGTTTCGACAGAGGTCTGCGCCGAGGGTTCGACGACAGACGATGAAGCTTTATACCAGAAGCTGACCGCCTAAACGAAAAAACGCGGCCTAAGCCGCGTTTTCATCGCATCGAAACCAGATTAGTTCTTGGCTTTGTCGACGATTTTGTTGGCTGCGATCCAAGGCATCATCGAGCGCAGTTGCTCGCCGATGACTTCGATGCCGTGAGCGGCGTTGTTACGACGCTTGGCGGTCATCGATGGGTAGCCGGTAGCACCTTCGCTGATGAACATCTTGGCGTACTCGCCGTCCTGGATGCGTTTCAGAGCGTTACGCATGGCCTGACGGGATTCGGCGTTGATGACTTCAGGGCCGGTCACGTACTCGCCGTACTCGGCGTTGTTGGAGATCGAGTAGTTCATGTTGGCGATACCGCCTTCATACATGAGGTCAACGATCAGCTTCAGTTCGTGCAGGCACTCGAAGTAGGCCATTTCTGGCGCGTAGCCAGCTTCAACCAGGGTTTCGAAACCGGCTTTGACCAGCTCGACGGTACCACCGCAGAGAACGGCTTGCTCGCCGAACAGGTCGGTTTCGGTTTCGTCCTTGAAGGTGGTTTCGATGATGCCGGTACGGCCGCCACCGACGCCAGCAGCGTAGGACAGGGCGACGTTCTTGGCGTTGCCCGAGGCGTCCTGATAGATAGCGATCAGGTCAGGAATACCGCCGCCTTTGACGAACTCGGAACGCACGGTGTGACCTGGCGCTTTTGGCGCGATCATGATCACGTCCAGGTCAGCGCGTGGCACAACCTGGTTGTAGTGAATGGCGAAACCGTGGGAGAAGGCCAGGGTGGCGCCTTTCTTGATGTTCGGCTCAACTTCGTTCTTGTACAGCTGGGATTGGAACTCGTCCGGGGTCAGGATCATGACCAGGTCGGCACCGGCAACAGCAGTCGCCACATCGGCAACTTTCAGACCGTGAGCTTCAGCCTTGGCAACGGTAGCCGAGCCTTTACGCAGACCGACAGTGACATCCACACCGGAATCTTTCAGGTTGCACGCTTGAGCGTGGCCCTGGGAGCCGTAACCGATGATGGCAACTTTTTTGCCCTGGATGATCGAAAGGTCGCAGTCTTTGTCGTAAAAAACTTTCATGAAAATACCCCTGTTATCTCGGCCCGATAGGGCCATCGCTAATTTTTTGAGTTAGATGCTGAGCACTTTGTCGCCACGGGCAATGCCGGTAACGCCGCTGCGCACTGTTTCGAGAATGGACGCGGTACCGATGGCCTGAATGAAGCTGTCAAGCTTGTCGCTGGCGCCAGTCAGCTGAACGGTGTAGACGCTGCTGCTGACATCGACGATCTGCCCACGATAGATATCGGTGGTGCGTTTGATCTCGGCACGCTGTGCGCCCGTGGCCTTGATCTTGACCAGCATCAGTTCACGTTCGATGTGCGCGCTTTCCGAGAGGTCGACCAGCTTGACGACTTCAACCAGCTTGTTCAGGTTTTTGGTGATCTGCTCGATCACCTCATCATGACCGACCGTGGTCAACGTCAGACGCGACAGGGTCGGGTCTTCGGTAGGCGCTACGGTCAGGCTTTCGATGTTGTAGTTACGCTGCGAAAACAGACCGACCACGCGAGACAAGGCACCGGGTTCGTTTTCCAACAGCAGGGAAATAATGTGCCGCATGATTAGGTACGCTCCGTCTTGCTCAGCCACATGTCGCGCATAGAGCCGTCTTTGATCTGCATCGGGTAGACGTGTTCGCTGTTGTCGACCTGGATGTCGATGAACACCAGGCGGTCTTTCATGGCGAACGCTTCTTCGAGCTTGGGCTTGAGGTCCTTCAGGCTGGTGATGCGAATGCCCACGTGACCATAGGCTTCAGCCAGCTTGACGAAGTCAGGCAGCGATTCCATATAGGAGTGCGAGTGACGGCTGTTATAGGCCATGTCCTGCCACTGGCGGACCATACCCAATACACCGTTGTTCAGGTTGACGATCTTCACCGGCAGGTCGTACTGCAGGCAGGTCGACAGCTCCTGAATGTTCATCTGGATGCTGCCCTCACCGGTAACACAGGCAACGTCCTGGTCCGGGAAGTTCAGCTTGACGCCCATGGCCGCCGGAAAACCGAAGCCCATGGTGCCCAGACCACCGGAGTTGATCCAGCGGTTGGGTTTGTTGAAGCGGTAGTACTGCGCCGCGAACATCTGGTGCTGACCGACATCGGAGGTGACGAAGGCATCGCCCTTGGTCACTTCGCAGAGGGTTTCGATCACCGTCTGTGGCTTGATGACGTTACCGTCGCCCTTGTCGTAAGGGAACATGTCACGGTCACCGCGCCACTCTTCGATCTGCTTCCACCAGGCGTCCATTGCGGCCTTTTCAGGCTGCTCGCCGATTTCGCGCAGGGTCGCGACCATTTCGGTCAGCACGCTTTCAACCGGACCTACGATCGGCACGTCGGCCTTGATGGTCTTGGAGATCGACGCCGGGTCGATATCGATGTGGATAACCTTGGCGTTCGGGCAGAACTTGGCCGGGCCGTTGACCACACGGTCGTCAAAGCGCGCACCGACCGCGAAAATCACGTCGGCATGGTGCATGGCCAGGTTGGCGGTGTAGCTGCCGTGCATACCGAGCATGCCGAGGAACTGGCGATCGGTGCCCGGGTAGCCGCCCAAGCCCATCAGGGTGTTGGTTACCGGCAGGTTGAGCATCTGCGCGATCTCGGTCAGCGCAGCAGAACCGCCACCGAGAATTACACCGCCACCGGCGTAGACCACTGGACGCTTGGCGGCCAGGAGCATCTCGGCAGCCTTGCGGATCTGCCCCGAGTGACCACGGACAGCCGGGCTATAAGAGCGCAGCTTGACCTTCTTCGGGTAGACGTATTCGAATTTTTCCGCCGGGTTGGTCATGTCTTTCGGGATATCGACCACCACCGGACCCGGACGACCAGACTGCGCCAGGTAGAAGGCTTTTTTCAGGACTTCCGGAATCTCCGAGGCATGCTTGATCATGAAGCTGTGTTTCACGATCGGCCGGGAAATACCGATCATGTCGGTTTCCTGGAAGGCATCGGTACCGACCATGGTGCTAGGCACCTGACCGGAAAGGATGACCATCGGAATGGAGTCCATGTACGCGGTGGCAATACCGGTGATGGCATTGGTTGCGCCCGGACCGGAAGTAACCAGTACCACGCCGGCCTTGCCGGTGGCACGGGCGTAACCGTCCGCCATATGGGTAGCAGCCTGTTCGTGACGAACCAGGATGTGACTCACTTCCGGTTCTTTGAACAGTGCATCGTAAACATGAAGGAGAGCACCGCCAGGGTACCCATAGATGTGCTTAACGCCTTCGTCACGCAAAAAGCGGACGACCATCTCAGCGCCAGATAAAAGCTCCACGTTGTTCACCTCTAAAACGCCAGAATACCGTCCACGCTGGACGGGTCTTAATAGGTTTACTGCCAAGCAGAGCATGAGCGACGGAATCGCCACTACGTCAGCACTGACTGAGCAAGTATTGGGAGCTCCCCAAAGTGTTGCGGGGGTTTCCCACCCAGCGCGAGGTAACGCGTTGCGGGGTGTAACAGGTCGGCGCGGGTGTGCACCTCATGATCTGCTTAGCGGGTCTGCTTCTGGCAGTCCCTCTACAGCGGAATCTGGATTCTTATTTTTCGGCGCGCGCAAGTCAAGAAAAATTATTGCCAATTTTGCGCAAGGACGATCAGCCACTACCACTAATCCAAAGCCCAGCAGCAGAAAAACAAAGAATACAAACAAAAAGAGCCACAATCTGTGGCTCCAAGAGGGAAAAGAGGGAAATTCAGGCAGAAGGACTGATCAATTGGTCAAACTCTGCTAGCAACCTGCGTAGCTCGCGACTTTGCTCCGGGCGATCGGCATAAACCGTTTCAGCCATGACCAGAATGCCGGAGGCGTTGGGCAGGGCCAGCCCCTTCTCGAGAATCTCTGTCATTTTCGGCAGGAAGATAAACTGCAGCCACTGATCGAAGTTCATGCTGTCGACAGCAAACGGCGTGGTGCTGGCCAGCGCTTCAGCGCTGGGCAATGTTTCGCTCCACCAGCCCTGAACGCGCAATTCGTGTTCAATCAGCAACAGGTGATCAGCAATTTCCAGAATGCGCGGATCCATTACAGGTTGACCTGAGCTTTCTGCCGCGCCAGCGCTGCGCCCGCCGAATCACCCTGCTTGTCACGCGCCTGGGCGATGATTCCCCACAGGCCCGCTTGCAGGTCCGGACGGCCATTGGCGTAGGTCAGGGCACGACGGGCCAATTGCTCGGATTGCGCCGCATCACCCTGAGCCAGGCGTACCTGGGCCAGACGGTAGAGCACTTGCGGCTCGCGTGGGGCGATGCGCTGGGCACGCTCCAGGCTCGACGAGGCGCCGTTGTAGTCACCGCTGCCCTGCTGTTGCTGGGCAGTCGTCAGCAGCGCCAGCACCGGGCCGTCGAGCTGTTCGTCGGCCGACAGGCCGCCACTGGCGGCGGCGCTGCGCGGAATGCCGCTAGGCGCGCTAGGGGCAGTAGTACTTGGCATGACGTAGCTGCCCGCATTGGTCGAACTGCTTTCGAACGGTGCCGAACTGCTTGGCCCCGGCGTGATCGGGCCGGTGCTGATCGGTGCCGCGCCAGTCGACGCCGGGAAAGTCTGAATCGGTGCCGCGCCGGCGCCTTGCGGGACCATCACGGTGACACCGGAGTCCTGCGGCACGGCCTGGGCCTGGCGGGTACCGGTATTGACCGGGGCACCACGGCTGGCCGCGACCCGTTCGCTGTTGGACACGCGCGTGCTCGAGTCGACGACAGGAATTGAGCCGCGTTGAACGCTGGCGCAACCGTTGAGCAAAGCCAGTGCCGTC
Organism: Pseudomonas sp. GZD-222; assembly: GCF_049310525.1. Taxonomy (NCBI): domain Bacteria; kingdom Pseudomonadati; phylum Pseudomonadota; class Gammaproteobacteria; order Pseudomonadales; family Pseudomonadaceae; genus Pseudomonas; species Pseudomonas sp. GZD-222. The sequence goes on along the minus strand of NZ_JBMOWO010000136.1, from coordinate 4,593 downwards.
AAGGCAGGAAACCACCACTTGTTCACTTCACACCCTCTTTGCTTAATTCATCCAGCCCTTGACCCAATCCATCACGGATTCGGCCGGGTCCTGCGTGCCGCCACAGGCGGCGCCGGCAGGCGGCTCACTGCCGCGAATATACGGCATCTGTACCGCGCCCGGGCAACTGCTGTCAGAGCCCTGCCCGCTGTGTGGATCAATCCACGTCTGGACGACGTTGTCAGGCAGCGGCATGTCCAGTGGCAACGGGTCGGCCTTGCGCATGAAACTGGTCCACACCTGCAGCGCACCGGTAGCACCGGTGAACGGCGTCTTGCCGTTGTCGTCACGCCCCAGCCAGACCACCGCCAACAGGTCCTGACTGAAACCTGCGAACCAGCTGTCACGCGAGTCGTTACTGGTACCGGTCTTGCCTGCCAGGTTCAACGAGCTTGGCAACACACTGTAGACCGAACGGCCGGTGCCTTCGCGCATCACCCGCTGCATGGCGTTCTGCACCAGATAAATGGCCCCCGGATCGAAGGTCTGCTGGATCTGGAACGGATAACGCTTGAGCGGTTCGCCCTCGGCGGTCAGCACGCTGCGAATACCGCGCATCGGCGTGTTGAAACCACCGTTGGCGAGGGTCTGATACATGGTCGCAACCTGCATCGGCGACATGCCACCAGCCCCCAGCATCATTGACGGGAACGCCGGCCAATCAACATTTACCCCAAGTCGCCCAATAGTTTTGAGCACATTTGGCACACCCAGTTCCAGGCCGAGCTTAGCCGTCGACAAGTTGTAGGAGTTGGCCAGGCCCTGGTACAGGTAGATGGTGCCGTGGGAGCGGCGGTCGTAGTTCTGTGGCCGCCAGACCTGACCATCCGCGCCTTTGACCGAGAACGGCTCATCTTGAACCCAACTGGTCAGGGTGTACTTGCTCGGCTTTTCCAGGGCGGTCAGGTAAACCGCCGGTTTGACCAGCGAGCCGATTGGCCGCACCGCGTCGATGGCCCGGTTGAAGCCGGCAAAGCCTGCCTGGCGGCTACCGATCAGCGCCTGCACCTCACCGGTTTCAGGATTGGTCACCACCATGGCCGCCTCGACCTCATCGGCGCCTTTACGCCCGGCCAGACGCTTGAAGGTGTCGGCCATGGCCGATTCGGATTTCATCTGCAAAATCGGATCGAAGCTGGTGAAGATGCGCAGGCCTTCTTCGGTCAAGTCTTCGTCACGGTAGTCCTGGCGCAACTGACGCTTGACCAGATCGAGGAAGCCGGGGAACGAGCTGTCGGCCAGGCTGCCGCGCTTGGTCACACCCAGCGGCATTTTCTTCGCTGCGGCAACGGCTTCTGGTGTGGCCACGCCCTGCTCGGCCAGCAGGTCGAGTACCAGGTTACGCCGCACCGTGGCGCGGTCCGGGTAACGGCGCGGATTGTAGTAGGACGGTCCTTTGACCATGCCCACCAGCAATGCCACCTGATGCAGTTTCAGTTCGGACAGCGGCTGACTGAAGAAGAACTGACTGGCCAGACCAAAACCGTGCACCGCCCGCTGCCCATCCTGGCCGACGAACACCTCGTTGAGGTAAGCCTCGAGGATCTCGCGCTTGTCATAGTGCAGTTCCAGCAGCAAGGCCATCATCGCCTCGGTGAGCTTACGGCTCAGGCTGCGTTCGTTGGTCAGGTAGAAGTTCTTGACCAACTGCTGGGTCAGGGTACTGCCGCCCTGGCGCATGGCCCCCGACGAAGTGTTGACCCAGACGGCGCGGGCGATCGACTTGGGCGACACGCCAAAGTGGCTATAGAAGTCGCGGTCTTCCACGGCCACCAGAGTTTCGAGCAAATACGGCGGCACCTGGTCGAGCTTGATCAGGATGCGGTCTTCCAGGTTCTTCGGGTACAGGCCGCCGATCAGCAACGGTTCCAGGCGCACTACATCGAGCTTGGAGCCATTGATACCGCTCAGGCCTGCCACATAGTCGCCGGAAAAACGCACCCGCACCGCTTGCGCCTGCTCCATACCTTCATAGAACTGGAAACCACGGGTATTGAGGTCAACAGTATTGCCGTTGACGGCAGCGGCACCCGGGCCGTTGGCAACGCTTTCACGGCGATAGCCCAGGGCATCGAGCTCGACAAGGAAGTCGCTCTTGCTCAGCTTCTGTCCGACGAACAGCTCCAGCGGCCGGGCGTACACCTTGGCCGGGATAGTCCAACGCTTGCCGGAGAACTTCTCCTGGACCACAGCATCGAGATAGATCGCCACCCCGGCCAGCGCCACAAGACCGACCAGGCTGAGCTTGATGGCCCAGCCCAGCCAGGCACGCGAGCGGCCAGACGGGCGTTTTTTCGGGGTACGGGGGGATCGGGTACGAGTCATGGCGGCGGATTATACGCACTTTATTGCTCATCGACAGGCGCCCTCCGGCGGTTTGCACCAGCCGCGCTTGCCGCCATAATGTCCGACTCGAAATCACCCAGACCCACAAGGATCGCCCGTGAGCCAAGTCTTGATCGCCGCGCTGCAGAACCCCGCCCTGTTCCCTCACCCGGTGAAGGAGTTTCAGCTCATCGAGACGCACATCTCCTGGGTGCTGTTGACGGGTGACTATGCCTACAAGATCAAGAAGCCGATGAATTTCGGTTTCCTGGATTTCACCGACCTGGCCAAGCGCGCGCACTTCTGTGCGGAAGAACTGCGCCTCAACCAACGCCTGACCGAAGGGCTGTACCTGGAAGTACTGCCGATCACCGGCAGTGCCGAAGCCCCGCAACTGGGTGGCGAAGGCGAGCCGATCGAGTTCGCGCTGAAAATGCGTCAGTTCCCGCAAAATCAGATGCTCAGCACCCTGCAAGCCAACGGTGAGCTGACCGCCGAACACATCGACCAGATGGCGCGGCAGATTGCCGAGTTTCACCTGCAGGCACCCAAGGTCTCGGTGGAGCATCCACTGGGCACGCCGGACAGCGTCATGGCGCCGGTGGAGCAGAATTTCGAGCAGATCCGTCCGTTCCTCACCGACAAGGCTGACCTGCAGCAGCTCGACGCCCTGCAGGCCTGGGCCCAGGACAGCTTCAAGCGTCTTCACGGGCTGCTCGAAGCCCGCAAGGCAGAAGGCTACATTCGTGAGTGCCACGGCGACATTCACCTGGGCAACGCTACCCTGATCGACGGTAAGGTGGTGATCTTCGATTGCATCGAGTTCAACGAACCCTTCCGCTTGACCGACGTTTACGCCGACGCCGGGTTCCTGGCCATGGACCTGGAAGACCGCGGCCTGAAATCGCTGTCGCGCCGTTTCATCAGCCAGTACCTGGAATTGACCGGCGATTACGCCGGCCTGGAACTGCTGAACTTCTACAAGGCCTACCGTGCGCTGGTACGCGCCAAGGTCGCGCTGTTCAGCATGCCGGCCAATGCCGATGCCGTGCAGCGCGCCACTACCCTGCGTACCTACCGCAACTATGCCAACCTGGCGGAAAGCTACAGCGCCATCCCTTCGCGCTTCCTGGCCATCACCCACGGCGTTTCCGCAGTCGGCAAGAGCCACGTCGCCATGCGCCTGGTCGATGCCCTGGGCGCTATCCGTCTGCGCTCGGACGTTGAACGCAAGCGTATGTTCGGTGAGCAGGTAGACAGCAAAGCCGGTCAGCTGCAAGCCGGTATCTACAGCACTGACGCCAGCCAGGCTACTTACGAGCGCTTGCACCAATTGGCTGAAACCGTCCTGCGCGCCGGTTTCCCTGTGGTCATCGATGCCACCTACCTCAAGCAGGGGCAGCGCCAGGCGGCAGCTGAGGTTGCCAGCGAGACCGGGGTGCCCTTCCTGATTCTCGACTGCAACGCACCACAAGCGGTAATCGCCAGCTGGCTGGCACAACGTCAGGCCGACCAAAACGACCCTTCCGACGCAACGATGGAAGTGGTCGAAGCCCAGCTGGCCAGCCGTGACCCACTGAGCGCCGAAGAGCTGCTGCAAAGCAAGCGCGTCGAAACCAACGAAAGCGGTAGCCTCGACCTGCTGGTCAAGCAGATCCGCCAGCGCCTGCCCGGGCTCTGATACGCCTCAGGACGTGAAGCAGTCGACACTTCACGCCTGATCTCCGGCGCCTCCGCAATGATGGCACTATAGTGTCACCATAAGTGCAAACAAGGAGGCGCCTTCATGAATCAGCCACGGCAACTGGACAGCGCACTGTATGCGCTGGTGCATGACGAACAGATCGCCAGTTTCAATCGCGAAAAGCCCAAGGACGCCAGCATCGATTTTCGCGGTGGCGATTTCCGCGGCCTCGACCTGCGTGAGCTGGACACCAGCGGTATCGACTTCACCGATGCCTACTTCCGTGCCGCCGACCTGCGTGGCCTGGACCTGCGTCACAACGGCCTGGAAGGCGCCAGCCTGGCCCATGCGCAGATTTCCGGCACCTACTTCCCCAGCGAACTGAGCGCCGACGAGATCCTCATGTCGGTCAATTTCGGTACTCGACTGCGCTATCGCACCCGCTGATAGTTTCGGTCTTCGTCAGTGGGAGCGGGGGGGGGGGGGGGGGGGGGGGGGATGGGGAAAACAAAACACCACGGAAAAACAACCCCCCAAAAAAAAAA